>JAJFIU010000050.1 GCA_021774695.1 Alphaproteobacteria bacterium
ATTCTGACAGCAGATCATGGCTGCGACCCCACATGGCCAGGATCGGACCATACTCGGGAGTTTATTCCGTTTGTTGGGTACGGCCCAACATTCAAAGCAGGCAGTGGGGGCCAGCGCGCGAGTTTTGCTGATATTGGCCAGACGATCGCCAAGCATGTTGGTATTGCGCCGCTGGCTGAAGGACAAAGTGCCCAGTAGGTTATTCAAAATAATGTAGGTTTTTCAAAACAAGATAAAATGATGGAAATTAGATAACGACAGGGAGTGAGTGATGCGATTTTTTGCAATTGTTTTAATGATAGTGGGTCTGGGTGCCCCAGCTGTATCGGCATATGGCCCAACAGGTCACAGGGTCGTTGCCGAGTTGGCTTATAAACATTTGTCGCCGGAAGCGCGGCAAGCGGTGGATGCGATATTAGGCGATGAATTTATGGCCGAGGCCGCAACCATGCCTGACGAAATGCGTTCAAACCCTGATGAGTTCTGGAGGCAGGAAGCGAATGTTTATCACTATATTAATGTTCCCCCTGGACAAACCTATGAAGAGAGCGAGAAGAACCCTGCCGGCGACGCGCTGACTGCACTTGCTGATTTCACAGCGGTGCTGAAAAATCCTTCCGTTACGGCCGACGAAAAAAGACGTGCCATCTGGTTTGTTGTTCATATTATCGGTGATCTGCATATGCCGCTCCATGTTGGCCATCCGGGCGACCGCGGCGGCAATTTTGTCGACTTGGTCTTTATGGAAGAATTGACCAACCTGCACCGGCTTTGGGACGAGCATCTGATTGATCACCGTGGTCTTTCCTTCAGTGAATGGACCCGTTTCCTCGACCGAAAGATCAAACCGGAAATGGTAACCGAGTGGCAAAAAGCGCAGCCTATCGACTGGGTGCATGAAGACCTGGTGATGCGGGACGATATTTATGCCAATAGCCACGGTATTTTATCATGGGACTATGTTTATAAGTATATGCCGCTGATCAAATCTCAGCTGTCCAAAGGTGGGGTTAGGCTTGCGGGATATTTGAATACGGTGTTTGCCAAGGCTGAGTGAAGGTTTTTTCAGGAGAATATTTATGAGGATGACGTTGATCTTGGCGGCGGTTTTGATAACGGGCAGCGTTCATGGCTCCGACCCAAAAATTGCTCAGTTGCCTCACCCAGAAAGTATTCTTACCCGCATTGCCTTTGGATCGTGCGCTGATGAAGAGGCGCCGCAGCCGATCTGGGCTGCTATCAAGGCCGAAAACCCGGACATTTTCTTGTTCCTTGGCGACAATGTATACGCCGACAACAACCGGGGAAAACCGGTCGAGAACTTCACGCGCGCCGAGCTGGAATTTGCATACGACACGCTCGATAAACACGCCGATTTCGCGCCGTTTCGCGCCAGTGTGCCCATGTTGTCGACTTGGGATGACCATGATTTTGGCAAAAATGATGCTGGGGTTGAGTTTGAGCTGAAAAAAGACGCGAAAGAGCTGATGCTGGAAACCTTGGGCGCACCCCAGGACAAAGCAATGCCGGGCAGGCCAGGAGTTTACCATTCGGCCACATACGGTGCCGAGGGCCAACGCGTGCAAGTGATCATGCTGGACACGCGCTGGTTCAGGTCTTCCCTCAAGGCAACCGATGAGCCCGGCGTTGTTGGTAAAGAGCGCTACGTGCCTGACGTTGACCCATCTAAAACAATGCTAGGCGCTAACCAATGGACTTGGCTGCGTGAACAATTTGAAAAACCGGCGGACCTGCGTCTTCTTGTTTCGTCGATTCAGGTTATTGCAGACGGGCATGGCTGGGAAGCATGGCGCACGATGCCGCTGGAGCGCGAAAAACTATATTCCATCATCGCCGAAACCGGCGCTGGCAATACCATTATCCTGTCGGGGGACCGGCATGTTGGAGGCCTTTACCGCCACACCATCAGTGCTGGAGTTACACTTTCGGAGATCACTTCCAGCTCGTTGAACTTACCGTGGTCTAACTGGAATCCCGATAAAGACCGAGTCGAGGAAACTGGCCCGTATCAAATCGGAGATTTATACGGAAAAGCCAATTTTGGCACTTTGGAAATTGATTGGGCCACTCGCCGTGTCGTCGCACAGCTAAAATCAGAGCTTGGAATCACGGCGCGGTCGATTAATGTCACTTTTTAGCAACAGACTTGTGCTTTCTGGTGCGTGGGCAACAACATATGGCACCGATTCTTGACACTTTTGTCAAGAAACTGAAATGATGCAGTGTTATTTAGAGGCGCAAGTCAGCGTTTACGCGGTTTCCCAGCGGGTCTTGACCTTTTGGTCAGGATTGGTCAATTATTAGGGCTGGGTATAGTGTGAGACTTGTTTGAACCTCGAAACAGAGGGAAATTGGGGGGTAGTCAGTACGACCTGTGGTCTGGCTGCAACCATTATAACGGAGCTAAGGGAATGAATCGCCTATTTAAGACTGCATTGTGTAGTGGTGTGGCGCTGGCTGCTATGGCAGCATCGGTACCAGCCATTTCGCAAGAAATTACGTCGTCAATCCGCGGTACGGTTACGACACCTGCTGGAAACCCAGCGGCTGGTCTGACTGTCGTGATTACAGACACAAGAACTGGAACAACTGCCAGGACTACAACGAATGCTAACGGAGCCTTTGCGGTTCGGTCGCTTTCAGTTGGTGGTCCTTATACCATTCGCGTTTCCGGCGGGCAGTATGAGGATCTGTTGGTTACGGGTGTCGAGGCAAACCTGTCTAGTACAGCTAATTTCAATCTTACGCTGAGTGATGCTCAAGCTGACTTGGAAGAGATTGTAGTTGTTGCGAGCGCGATATCGGTTACAAACTTGGCGATTGGCCCTGGTTCCTCGTTCAACCTTGGCACCATTGAGCGTTTGCCAACCATTAGCCGTCAGGTTCGTGACATTATCCGGCTTGATCCCCGGGTTAGTATTGGCCGCTCCGACGGTGGTAACGGTTTTGGTATTTCTTGTAGCGGCGGTAACAACCGTTTCAACTCGTTCACTATTGACGGTATCCGCGCTGCGGATGGTTTCGGTTTGAATGCTTCAGGTAACCTGGCACGTAATACGTTCCCGATCCCGTTCGATTCGATCAAAGCGGCGTCGGTTGAATTTTCACCGGTTGATGTGGAATACGGCCAGTTCACTGGTTGTAACGTGAATGTAGTTACCAAATCAGGCACCAACGAGTTCCACGGTGGAGCTTTCTTCCTTTATAATAATGAAAATCTACAGGGTGACACGCTTGAAGGTGATGTAATCCTTGACCCTGACGTAGAGTTTGACCGGAAAAACTGGGGCGCTGAACTTGGTGGCCCTATCATCAAAGACAAGCTGTTCTTCTATGGTTCATACGAAGAAACTGACACAGCAGGCACCCAAAACACTGGCCCGGCCGGTGCAGGCTTTGCTAACGATGAAGATATAACTCTGGAAGACGCCAACGCGGTTCGAGATATCCTTATCGCTCAGTATGGGCGAGATAACCTGGATATTGTGCGCACATTGCCGCAAACAAGTCTGCGGTATTTTGGTCGGATTGACTGGAATATCACTGATAATCACCGGTTGGAGGCAACATATGCTCGCCTAGAGGAAAGCAATCTTGAGCAAGATGATTTTGGTTTTGGCGGTTTCACCTTCAAAGACAACTTTGAGCAAGAAGGTTCAGTAGACGATACTTACTCGGTTCGTTTGTATTCGAACTGGAGTGATAATTTCTCTACCGAGGTTCGTGTTTCCCGTAATGACCACCTTGACCTTCAAGGGCCATTTGGTGGCGGTGAGGCACAAGACGACAACATCCCACGTATTGAGGTGCAAACACCATCAGGCGATTTGACAAGCGGACCGGGAACGTTCCGCAGCGCCAACGCGCTGAACTACAGGGTTGATCAGGTTAAAATTGCTGGTGACTATGTTTCTGGCGACCATACGATCAGCTTTGGGTACGAGCGGGATGACCTAAGTGTCTTCAACTTATTTGTCGTGAACGCGACGGGAACGATTGAGTTTGATAGCATTGAAGACCTTGCTTCAGGTGCAGCCAGTGCAATTGACGGGAACGGTTCTTTCTCCGGTGATATTCGTGATGCTGGTGCGACATTCTCTCGCAAAATTCACAGCCTATATGCTCAGGACAAGTGGCAGGTTAATGAGGCGCTGGAACTAACCTATGGTCTTCGTTATGACTATTACAAGTCTGACGATGTACCAACTCAAAGCGGGGCGTTTGTTAGCCGTTATGGCTTCTCCAACGCCACCGGTTTTGATGGCCTGGACATTCTGATGCCGCGTTTGGGTTTGACCTATACGCTGGATGAGGAAAAATGGGGTGATACGACTATCACTGCAGGCTTTGGTGTCTTCTCTGGTGGTGACCCGACAGTTTGGTTCTCTAACGCCTTCTCCAACTTTGGTGGTGGTATTGGCTTCGGCAGGGCACCGGGCGGGGATTGTACCGCAGCAGACTTGCAAGTTATAAATGGCGGTAGTTTCACCGGAATACCATCTTGTATTGGTGACCAGCAACGTGCACAAGCCGCACAGGGCGCTGGCCGCATTGATGCAGTTGATCCGGACTTTAAACTGGCATCTCAGCGCCGATTCAGTTTCGGTGTTGCGCACTATACTGCCGATACAGGCATCGACTTCTTCGATGACTGGCAGGTAAACTTGGACTTCATCTATAGTGATGCCAACAACACCCCTGACTTTGTCGACCTGACCTTGACACCTATTGGTACTGCGCCGGATGGCCGCCCGATCTATGACGCAATCAACCCGCAACTTGCAGGTTGTAGTGCCGTATTCATCGGGCCACGTGATGGATTCACCAACTATACTCCGGCATGTGATGCAGGCAGGGATGACCAGGATATTCTCCTGACTAACAGCCTTGAAGATGGACATACCACGACTATCTCTGCGCAGTTCCAGAAAGACTTCGATTTCTCTGAGAAGACCAGCCTGAACTTCCGCGCTGGTTATGCTTATGTGGACTCGAAAGTTGGCAACCCAACAACCAGTTCAACAGCGACTTCAAACTTTGAGGAACTGGCTATTTCTGACCTGAACCATCCGGTTCTTGCGCCGTCGCAGTTTGCTAACAAGCATAATATTACAATTGCTGCGACCTTCGAGCATGAGTTCATCGAAGACCACCCAACTAGCATGGGTATCTTCTTCCGGGCTCGTTCTGGGCGTCCGTTCAGCTACACGTTCGACGGTGACACCGGTGAAGACTTCTTCGGTGACACAGACGATGAAGAACGTATCTTGTTCTATGTGCCAACTGGCCCATCTGATCCGTTGATCGACATCACAGGGTTGAGCGCGTCTGATACGACGGCGTTCTTTAGTTTCCTGGAAACGTCTGGTTTGAGCGAGTATGCCGGTCAAATTGCACCGCGCAACGAGTTCGAACAGCCTTGGTCAACTGACCTGGACCTTCGGTTTCAGCAGGATATTCCAACGCCGTTTGAAGGGCATAAGATGGAAGTCTTCCTTGATTTTGAGAACTTCCTGAACTTCCTCGGCGACGGCAACAACGTTCAGCGCTTCGCTGATAACGGTTCAGTTGCTGAAGCGGTGCCAGTGGCTCCCGCAGCGATTGTCAACGGTCAGTATGTCTTCACCCGGTTCAATCCAGGTGGCAGCAGCAGCACAAACTTTGGTTTTGATCCGATCAATGACCGCGATGTTGACGATTCAGTTTGGCGCATCCAGGTTGGTATTCGCTACAAGTTCTAAGTTGAACTGATGGTGAAAAAAATATGGCGCTCGGGTTTTCCCGGGCGCTTTTTTCTTAAAGCATGGAATTATTAAGCCGTGCGGGTAAATTATGGCTTATACTGTTGCAGAGCCTGACAATAAGTAACCTTGGTTATATTTAGCCAGCGCTGGACGCTCAACTTTTGGGATTTTGGAATGAACTACCCAGCCGACAATCTAGCCGTACATAAGGCCAGTATAAGACGTGAGAATGTTGCCAAAATTTTGGAGGCCGCTGAAAGCGTTTTCGCCGAAAAAGGCTTTAAAGGCGCAAGCGTTGGCTTGATAGCCGAACGGGCAAAGGTTCCCAAGCCAAATGTCTATTATTATTTTGGCACCAAAGAAGAACTGTACCGCAGAGTAATTGAGGATGTGTGTTCCATCTGGCTGCACGCTGCTGATACATTTGATGCAATCAACGACCCAAAGACCGCGATAGAAGAATATGTGGCATCCAAGATGGACTTGGCTCGCCAAAGGCCCAATGGTTCTCGTCTATGGGCGATTGAGATGGCATCAGGCGCTCCCTTCTTGCGGGATTATCTGGAAAACACAGTGAAGCCATGGCTGATTAGCCGGGAGCGGGTGCTGGAAAAATGGATTGAACAAGGGAAACTCAAGCCTTTTAACGCCCGCTATTTCTTTTATATGGTTTGGGCAACCACTCAAAATTATGCCGATTTCGAAACCCAGATTACCATCATTAATGGTGGTTCGCCGCTATCGGATGAACAGTTTGAAGACGCGAAAGACAACGTAGTTCGGATGATTCTCAAAAGCGCGGGAATTTGATTTAGAATTTCTGGCTGGCTTTTTCGGTAAGGGTGACGTGCCTCCCTCAATCAATCGATGGATTTTAACAGGTCTGCCGCCGCTTTGCGCATGTTAGCCTTTGCCCCGTCGGGTTGCGGGCTTATCGGTATTAAATAGCCGTTATCAAATTCGAAATCGAAGCGTCCATTTTGATTTAAGACTGCGAAAGCCCCGGGAAAATCATACCCGCAAGTGGCCAGATATATTGCGTCTGACGGTTGATTTTTCGGCTGTGTGGGCTCAATTGTTGAATATATCAATTCTGGAATACCTCTGTGGGACAGCGGAATTCTGCTTTGGTTTTGTGCGCCCAAAACCAACAACGGTACTTTTACCTGTTCATCGCTCAGGCGGCTCGCATGACCAACTCTGCCGTCTTGGTAAAATTCTTCTCCGTGATCAGAAGTTACAATCACCAATGTATTGTCGCCAAGGTTCAGTTCGTTGAGTGCTAGGAGAAGTTTTGCGAGCTCGATATCGAATAGGCCGATTGCAGCCTTGTATCGTTCCAGCCTCGACATCCCCGAAGAGCCAAGCGCTTCGCTATAAGGGAAATGTGTTCCGAAGTAATAGGCTAGGTGAATACCGGGTTTTTCTGTTTGCTTCCATTTTGATAGTTGCTCAATGGTCTTAACGGTCACCTGACGGTCGTTTTCAAGGGTGTCTTCGTCTTCGCCGATCCAGCGTTCGGTCTTTGAAGGTAAAATAATGTCGGAAAGATCATACCAGTCCAGAGACGTAGATTCTGCCGTAGTTACATCGTATCCAGCGGCCGAAATTTCTGCGAACATTCCGGTTCCCGCTTTCCGGCTTCTTGCTGCGCTGTAACTGGTCGGTAAGTTGCCAGTAAACATGCTGTAGAGGGAAAAGTGCGTACAGTTGGATACGCTGTAATGGTCGAGTGATATGTACCCATTCTGGCCGGCTGACATGAGGACAGGCGCCAACTTCGGATTTTTGCGAATGTCTTTTGACCTCAGGCTATCTGCAACAATTATTAATACGTTGGGTAGATCTTCGCCTGCGCGCTGCGAAACTGGGCTTAAAATTGGTGGTTCAGCAGTAAAAATGGTGTCTTCGGCGCGTACCTTAGAAAGAGAGAAAGGGTTTTCTCCCCTTGGCCCCAAAACATACCCAAGCAATTTGTTGCTTTGATAGGGATGCGGGGTCCAGAAAAATGGTATATTTCGCCGCACCTGGATCGCTTCAGTGGACCCCTGATAATAAGCCACAGCGTATATCAATTGTGTGGCTGCTGCTGCCAAGACCCCCGCTACCACCATTCGGGGCGCTGAGAGCTTGATGCCAGAAGTGGCGAATTTTGTGCCTATCCAGTATAGGCCGGCGGCCGCTGCAACCAATAGTGCACCTAGCAGCGGCGCAGACAGCCCGGTATTTTGTTTCAGGCTGCCTTCCATTAACAAGCTGATCACGAACCAGTTCACATGCAATCCGGTTGACACTTGAATTGCTATTTCCACAACCAATAACAGTGCGGTAAACGCAAAAAACAGTCCAGCAGCTCGGTTGCTGATTTTGGCGATCAAACTTTGGCAGATAATGAATAGGACCAGCAGTGTTATTGCGTGCCCAGCGACCAATGGCAGGCCTGTAAAGCCTGAAACTGCCCGGATGCTGGCGCTTACCAGTAAGAAGCCGATGGTGCCAATTTCAAAATGGTTTATCCGCATGTCAAAAGTACCTAAGCATGTTGTTGCTTATAACATGGTCATTTGCTGTGGTGATCAATTTTCACTGTTCAGATGCTTTGTTGCTTCGATATCGGCCGGCAGCCGTTTGCCGCCTACCCAAAATAGATATCCTTTTATCAACGCGACGCCTGCACCTATGGTCAGGGCAATGCGAAGGCTGCCAAACCCATCGCTAAGCATACCTATTACAACCGGCCCAGCACCCAAACCTATTAAGTTCAGGACGAAAAACAATAATGCCGATGTCATTGCGCGCATCCTTGGGCTGACAAGGCGGTGCAACACAGCAATTGACGGAGCGAGGTAGAGGGTGCCCAAAATAGCGGTGATAAAATAGCTGGTCAGCATCAATTGCGTGTTGTCGGTGTTAAACGCAAAGACTGCGAAAGGGATTCCGGCAACCGCGGTTGCGCCGGGCAACCATAGGTACCAGCTCGGGTTATGCTTGCCAATTTTATCGGTTAAGTAGCCGCCAAGAAATGTTCCAATGATGCCGCCGCCGCCGCCAGTAAGGCCGAGCCATATGCCAATATCGGTCAACGGGAAGTCGTGGTAACGTACCATATAGCTAGGCATAAAATTACTGGTGCCGTAACTGATAAAAGCTGACAGTGAGCAGCCAAAAGCGATGAAAAGAAACGACTTTAGTTTCAAAACATGCGAGAGGGTATCAAGGAACTTGGGCCCGGTATCCCCTGCGATCGTATTGGGCCGCGCTGGTTCCGGAACTGTTGTCCATAATACCAGCGCCAGTAGCACGCCCGGAATACCAACTATGAAAAAGGTGTTGCGCCAACCGAATGTTTCGCCCAAATAACCACCCGCAGAAAAACCGATAACCACGCCGAGATATAAGCCAGCAGAATAGATGGCCAGTGCAGTCGCGCGCTTTTTGGGCTCGAACATATCCGATATCATCGAGTGTGAGGGCGGGCTGCCACCAGCTTCGCCGACACCAACGCCCATACGGGCAAATAGGAGTTGAATAAAGTTTTGGGCCATGCCGGAAACCACTGTCATTGCACTCCATAAAGTAAGTGCCACGGCAATGATGTTGCGGCGATTGCTACGGTCTGCAAGCCGCGCAATTGGTATGCCGAGAATAGTGTAAAATAATGCAAAGGCGATACCTGATAACAACCCAAGATAAGTATCACTTAAGTTAAGTTCAGCCTTGATAAGGGGCAGCAGAATGACAAGTATTTGCCTGTCTATGAAGTTGAAAGCATATACAATCGTCAAGATTGTGAGCGTGTACCATTTTACTCGATCTGATAATTCATTCGAACTATCAGTCTCTTTGATGTCACGCATTTTGTTCCCCGCACTTATTAAACTGCACTATGTTCCACTCCCCAAGGGAACAGGACGACGATAGTGGAGGTGCAGTCAAATACAAGTGAAATGCGATTTGTCTTATTTTTACGCTGCGAGCCAGAAAAACTACGGACGGATGGCAACAAAAAAGCCGCCAAAACGGCGGCTTTCTCAATTGCTTGGTAAGGTACTCTAGTGCGCAGCGGCGTATGCCTCAACGGTCCGCCAAACCCTTAAAACATTGCCGGACAATATCTTTTTGATATCTTCTTCGCTGTAGCCGCGTTTTAGCAGGCCTTCAACCAACGTTGGGTAGCTGGCAACGTCTTTCAGGCCTATTGGTAGGCTATCACCAACGCCGTCATAATCAGAACCAATGCCAACATGGTCGATACCGGCCAGTGTTACCACATGGTCAAAATGGTCCAGCGTTTCGTCAAGGGTTGCGTAGGGGAAGGGTGTTGTTTCTGCATAGGCAACATTGAAGGCTTCGAGCGTTTCCGGCGTGTCTTCAATGCCTTCAGCTTCGCGGTGTGCTGCATAAGCTTCAGCGCGCTTGGGCCGATATTGATTGGCAGTTTCTGTGACAAAGGATGAGCCATAATTGATCATGATGACACTGCCATTAGTGGCAAGTGCCTTGATCATGTCATCGTTCATGTTGCGCTCAAAGCCCGGTGTGAAGTTTCTTGCAGATGAGTGCGACGCAATAACCGGTGTAGCCGTAATTTTCATCACATCCCAGAACGCTGCGTCGGAAACATGGCTGATGTCGACCATAATTCCGAGCTCGTTCATCCGCCCGACGACTTGTTCGCCGAATTCGGAAAGACCGTCCCATTGCCGGGTTGGGTCATAGGACGAATCTGAAATTTTGTTGGACTTCGAGTGAGCGAGTGTGATGTAGCGTATGCCACGTTCATGAAAATGATCCAGGTTGGCAAGGTCGCCCACTAACGGTGATCCATTTTCCATGCCTAAGGGCAAAGCAATTTGGCCATTGCTGAAAGCCGCCTCAACTTCTGAAACTGTTTTGGTCACTGCAAATTTTGCTGGCGATTCAGATGCGATGCGCTCAACAATATCGATCATTTTATCAGCATGTTCTTTTGCCGCCGGTGTACCGTCCAGTTCTGCTGGTGTGTAAATTGACATGAACGGCGCGTTTAGCCCGCCAGACACAGCCCGCGGGTAATCGAAATCACCCGTTTCAGTAGGTCCGGACACATCGTCCCAGGCTGAATTCAGCCGGTACGGAACGTCAATATGGCCATCAACGATGATGGTTTCGGCAGCAATTCGGTTTGCCATTGCAGCAAAATCAGGCGCTTGTTCTTGTTCGCCAGAGCAAGCGGTTAGTGCCAAAATAGATAAGCCGGCAAATAAATTTTTCACGAGAATTCCCCATTGTTAATCTGCCCGGTGTAGCTCTAGCCCAACAACCAAGTTGCCATCCGGAACGTAATGAATGAAGCACCGTAAGCAAGCACAAACAGGTACGCAACCATAAAGGCGGGCCATTTCCAGCCACCGGTTTCCCGGCGCGTTACGGCAATTGTGGAAAGGCATTGTGGCGCAAATACGAACCAGGCCAGGAATGAAAGCGCTGTGGGCAATGACCAAGCGCTGTTTAACACCGAAACCAGCCCGGCTTCGATCATCGCTTCGCTGCCTGACAATGAGTAAACTGTGCCAAGCGCTGCGATGGCGACTTCCCGCGCTGCCATGCCAGGCACCAGCGCTACGGAAATTTCCCAGTTGAATCCAATGGGTGCAAAAACCACTTCAAGCGCGCTGCCAATCACGCCGACGAAACTATAGGTAATTGCCGGCTCCGTCGCCCCCTCAGGTGCGCCGGGATAAACCGCCAACCCCCACAATATAATTGTGGATACCAATATGATCGTGCCGGCACGGCGAAGGAATATACGCGCGCGCTCATAAAGGCCAATGGCAACAAATCGGATATTGGGGCTTTGATATTTAGGCAATTCCAGCAAAAAACTGTCTGCCTCGCCCTTTGCCACCGTTCGCTTTAGAACCGCCGCCATCACTAGCGCTGAAAGAATGCCTGCCAGATACAGCCCGAACATAACCAGCCCTTGCAAGCCTATACCCGCGCCAACCGTTTGGTTAGGAATGAAAGCTGCTATAACAACAGTATAGACAGGCAGCCGGGCTGAGCAGGTCATCAACGGGGCAATCAAAATTGTTGTAAGCCTGTCGCGTTCATTGGCGATTGACCGTGCTGCCATTATGCCGGGTACGGCGCAGGCAAAACTGGACAGGAGGGGAATGAAAGCTCTGCCATTGAGGCCGACCGATGCCATCAGCCGGTCCATGATGAAAGCGGCCCTTGCCATATAGCCCGTCGATTCGAGCACAAGGATGAACAAGAACAGGATCAGGATTTGGGGCAAAAACACCACAACCGCACCAACGCCAGCTAGGATACCGTCGCTGAAAAAACTGAGGATTAGACCATCGGGCAGGATGCTAACCAGAAATGCCTGTGTTGATCCAATTCCAGCTTCTATCAATTCCATGGGTGTTTCAGCCCAGGAGAATACCGCCTGAAACATAAGGAAAAGCAGGCCAAATAGCGTCACTGGTCCAATGATCGGGTTAAGCAATATTCGGTCAATTTGCCGGGTTGTGCGGTGACCAATGCCCTCGCTGATAATTGCCGTAGCCGCTATTTTCCGCGCCGCCTTTTGCCGTTGCCTCACCGTCTGGCCGAACTCGATCATGCTGGGTGGCGGCGATATTGCGGCCTTGGCTAGCGCAAGCTTGAGGTCGTCCAGGCCTTTTTTGCGCACGGCAACCGTTTCGATAACGGGGACACCAATCTGCTCAGACAAAGCCGTCACGTCGATCGAAATACGCTCGCGGGCTGCAAGGTCAGTCATATTGAGCGCGACCACCATCGGGATGCCCAGCTCGCGGATTTCTAGCACAAACCGTAAGTGTTGGGCCAAATTGGTAGCATCTACCACGCTGAGTATTACATTGGGCTTGGATTCGATTGCATGTGTGCCGGTCACAACCTGGCGGGTAACCTCTTCGTCCACACTTCTTGCGGTAAGGCTGTAAGTGCCGGGCAAGTCGATCAAAGTCAGGTTAACTGCACCTGTAACTTGACCGCTTCGCCGCTCAACGGTTGCACCTGGGTAATTAGCGACTTTCTGGCGAAGACCTGTCAGGGCATTAAAAAGCGCAGATTTGCCGCAATTGGGATTGCCGACCACAGCGACTATTGGCAACACAGTGCCCTCGGCGGCTATCTGCTCGTTCATGATGCAGTAACCTGTACCAGGTTTGCTTGTTGGCGGCGCAGGGCAATGGTCATGGCGCCAACGCGAACAGCAATCGGGTCACGGCCAAATGGGTTCTGATGCAAGACCGCAATGTCCAGGCCTTCGGTAAAGCCCATTTCCCGCAACTGCTCAACCGAGGCACTTTCGATATCTTTATTGTCGGATGTAAACCCGGTGATGGTTCCAGAAAACCCGGGCATACATGTGCCGAGTGGCTCGCTTAACGGAATGGAAGTCATGTGAAGGCGCGTCCATTAGTATTTGATAATCATTCTTAATAGAGGCTAATAACACGGTGAATGAATGGCATCAAGGACAGTCTGGACTTCGGTGAATTTCTGTTACTGTTCTGGGTTTCTTCCGGCACCCAGAGATGCTGAAAGGTCTGTTATTTGATTGTATGCTTTGATTAAAGCATTGCGCCGAGCATCCATTGTGCTTTTTCGTGCACTGCTAGCCGGTCGGTCAGCAAGCCTGCGGTGACATCGTCGGCAACGTCTGCTGCTGCAGCGATAAGTGGACGGATGCGGTTGGCAATTGCATTGTGGCCTTCGTTTAACGCGCGGATCATATCTTCAGCGGCTGCGTTTTCGTCTGCGTCTGCAATGGCCCCGAGAGCCATATACTGTGCCATTGTGCCTGGTGCTTTTTGCCCCAACGTCCGAATGCGTTCGGCAATTTCGTCAATGGCGGGCGCCATTTCCAGATACTGCTCTTCGGTTAAGGCATGGACAGCTTGAAATAAAGGCCCGGTCACGTTCCAATGAACGTTTTGTGTCGCGACATACAGCTGAACGCTTTCAGCGAGAACGGGCTTTAACCCTTCGGCAATTTGAGTGTGCTCGGTTTGGTTAAATTGGTTTGGCATGGTGTATCCTCCGTTTGAACATGGAGTATACTTAGTAATGTTTTATAAAATGGTAAAACAAATTAAATAATAATTTTAAATCGATAAATACGATTATTAAAATTGACCAGGCTCGTTCATGCAGCGCTTTGTTGTCAGGACTGTTCGCATGTCGCATTTAGTAGTTCGTCAGGAATAGACTGCCACGTGGGCCTTTCACGAGCCTCGGTTTGATATCGAGATAAAAGTCCACACGGTCCAGCAGCGATAATTTTTCGCATCTGTTTTTGGCCCAGCGTTTTGTTCAGGCGGTACGTCATTATAGCGCCCGATAGTGCCGCCCATTTTTGCCAAAAAGATACGCCAGCATGAGATGCAAATAAGAATTTTTCCAGCTCATCAGAATTCGTCATTGTACCAAGCTGTTCGGTGTTATCCGTCAAAAGCAAAAATATCTTGCCTGTTCGCTCAGCCCAATTTCCGTATGCTATTGACGGCTCCACACGCCGCTGAAACGAGTAATAGTGGCCAATGCCTTCATTCAACATAATGAAGGCGAGCCGTTTGAGGGGATTAGTGGAACGCTCATAATTTTCTGTGAACACCGGATACTGGGCGCGAAAAGCAACATGCCAAAGTTCGTGGCGCAGCAGCGACGGGAAAAAATCTGGTGCCACCAGCGGCAAATTGACAAAAAGCCGTTGTTTCCCGTCTATTGAAAAACCAAAACCATCCGATCCCATGCCGCAAACCAAGTGAACTTTCATGGCTTCGGGCACCGGATTTTCGCTCAGAAATTTGCCCGCTTGTAATTCCAATTGCGGCAAGCTGCGTCGAAGCGCCGGGAGGTCAGCACTATAGTGATCGATGCGTTCTTTTTGATCACTTATCTGCCTAAAAGAGAGCTGGAACTTGTCGCCAAATCCTTCTCTTATCATGGCGATGTTTTTGTGCTCGATAAAACGAGTGCGCAGAGCCTCGTCGTCAGGGTTGTTCGCAAGTTGCTGGCACAGCGGCAACATCGATGCGTCAAAGTCGGTGCCCTTGACGGAGCCAGGTAGAAACAAGCAGAAAACAAGAATACCCAGTAATTGTTTCATTCGGTGCCTTTATCTGAGTTTCGAGCAAGCGTCCTGAATGCGGGTGCAAGCCTCGGTTAGTGCCTCGGTAGAGGTAGCATAGGAAACCCGGAAATGTGGGCTCAGGCCAAAAGCTTCGCCGTGCACAGCTGCCACGCCGTAGTCTTCCAGAATGTAAGTGACGAAATCTTCATCAGTGTTGAGCACTTTTCCCGATGGGGTTGACTTGCCAATGCATCCGGCGATTGACGGATACACATAAAATGCCCCTTCAGGGGTCGGGCACATCAGCCCTTCTGCGGCACTGAGCAGGCCGACAACGAGATCACGGCGGCCTTGGAACACAGCGGCCCGTTCAGCGAGAAAGTCCTGCGTGCCAGTGAGCGCAGCTACAGTCGCGGCCTGGCTGATGGAACACGGGTTGGACGTGCTCTGGGACTGGACTTTTGCCATTGCTTTAATCAGCGTAGCGTCACCGCCGGCATATCCAATGCGCCAACCTGTCATGGCATAGGCTTTAGCAACACCGTTCATGGTAAGCGTGCGGTGGGCAATTTCAGGCACGGCCTGCGCCATGGTTTTAAACGTGAAGCCTTCATACACCACATGCTCATATATATCGTCGGAGAAGACCCACACATTCTCGTGTCGTTTGAGAACTTCACCCAGCGCCTTGATTTCGGCTTCGCTGTAGGCGGCACCGGATGGGTTCGACGGCGAGTTGAAGATCAACCACTTGGTTTTAGGCGTTATTGCTGCTTCCAGCATTTCCGGGGTCATTTTGAAGCTGGTTTCGATAGATGCGTGAACAAAAACCGGTGTTCCGCCCGCAAGCAGCACAATATCAGGGTAGCTGACCCAATAAGGTGTTGGAATAATCACTTCATCGCCGGGGTTCAGGGTTGCCACCATGGCATTGTAAATTGTGTGCTTGCCGCCAGAATTAACCGTGATTTGGTTGGGCTGAAACGATAGACCATTTTCGCGGTTAAACTTCTCGATCACGGCCGCTTTGCAGGCCGGCGTGCCGTCCACTTTAGTGTATTTGGTGTCGCCGCCTCGAATGGCCTCGATGGCCGCATCTTTGATGTGGTCGGGCGTGTCAAAATCAGGCTCGCCGGCCCCCAGACCTATAACGTCCTTGCCTGCAGCTTTCAGCTCGGCGGCTTTGGCTGTAACTGCCATTGTGGGGGAGGGCTTAATGCGGTCTAGGGTATTTGAAATGAAAGTCATGATTTTGATCCTGGGAGCAGCTGACAATGCCAGTGAAGTAATATTGGTGAAAATACGACAGCAGACTAGGCGCGCATTGACCTGAGGGCAACCCATAGTTTTCCCGGAAATGCCAATAAAAATCATCCTGAAAATGAATGATATGCCTGGAATTTAACTAGACGTATGGCTGACTGTTAGGCTGATAAAATTGGCATGCTGGTGCAATGGGGAGAGAGATCCGTTGTACCAGCATGCCGTTTCGTTCATCCTGGCATGGGAGTGCCGAGATGGGAAGTGGGCAAGCAACCTTTTGGGGAGAGAACCGTTGGGGTTGCTTACCAGTAGATGGTCTGGCAATTGGATTGTCAGACCTGGGAAGATCCTTAAAATTGAGGATTTGTTTCGTAAAGCAGTCTCCTAAAAGCTTGCTGACAGCATAGCGATCACACCAGCATCTCCTGCGCTGGATCCTGTGTTCGCCGTGTCGATATAGTTGACAGAAAGTGAAAATTGCTCAAAGCCGTATGAAAGGCCGAGAAGCCAATCCCATTTATCTGTGCCGAAAGCTCCGTCCTCATAGGCAATGTTACCTGCAACCGAAAAGGGTGTGTCGCCGATCGGTGCGCTTGTATTCAGATAAACATAGATATTATCCTGACTGCCTGTGCCGTCCTGATCGAAGGCGTAATTAGCGCCCACCGTCCAACTTACGACATCCAATGAGCCTCCGACCGAGCCATATACTTCATAATAGTCAGTATTGGCCGTCGCCCCGGGGTAGGTGTAAGCATAGAAGCCGACGTTAGTACTAATCTCGCCGATTTGCCCAGCGTAGCCACCATAAATATCCAGTTCCAACTCAGCCCCATTGTAACTTTCGATTGAGGAGCCCCAAGTGCTCAGGTAAAACCCGCTTTCATGGTTGATCGAAAAACTGCCCTGCAGAGCAGTGTCCTTATTGGACAGTGACAAACCGCGAAACCGGTAATCTGTGGTGAGGGTGGCGCTAGCATTCAGGCTAAACGGACTGCTATCTTGTGCATATGCGCCGGGTGCGGTGATCGCGGCGAGGCTGGCAGCGCCAGTAGCTATTAGTGTTGCACTTAATAGTTTTGATTTAAGATTTGTCATCGTTTCCTCCAGAGAAAATTGCTTTTTTTGGTTAATATTTTAATTTTCTCTCTAATAGCAAAGCATGTGCCACAAATATGACTCTTCATAAGGCATTGATAAACATTAGTTAATTTTAATTTTATTAGAGTTTGGTCAATAATGCTGTACCAATACCGACTATTAATTAATCACTGATTAATAATTAATCAGTTAGGCTATTCGATCGAATCTTAGATCGAAACAATTATGAATGAATGGTATCTGGGTGATGTTGGTTGGCGAAAAATTCGCCAACAATTGTGCGACCACGTAATGCGATTGGCGCGGCGGAACGGCCCTCGGGGAATTTACAGCGCATTGCGCACTGCTACATGGGTTGGCCTTCTTTTTTAAGCAATTCGTCCAGCAATTGCCGACCAATGATACCGTTAGTATCGCCCCCGCCGTAGACAAGGGCGCCAGATGAGAAACTGGTGCCGTAATTCACCGCCGCTGTAACCGTTTGCGCGGTGCCGGACAATAGTTCACGCTCGGTCAGACTGCCAAGCGGGTGGATAAAAACGCTCCAAACCAGATCCTGCGCAACGGCATAGCGTGCATCTAGCGCTGCGTCAAAGTTGGCCTGCATCATCCGAGCGTATAGTTCGGGAGTAATGCTGCTGGCTTGGGCGATTGGGCTCATGATCCGCATACGGTCGGCGCTCGGGTCAGCCACCACATATACTTGGCGTTCAACCACGGTGAATTGCCACAGATTTTCGTTGCGTTCTGCTTCGGGGTCTATTTTTTTGATTATTGCGTCCAGACCCTCGACGGTCATGGATGAGCCCGGTGCTTTGGGGATGGGCTGCGATTTGGGCTCCTCTTGCTGTGGTTGGCCAGCGATCACAGTTGCATTTGCAATCGGTACAGAAGCTGCTCCAGCGCTCAAGGTTGCTATTGCGGTCGCTAGTCCGGTTAATGCACAGAGAATTGAAGTTACAGTTTTCATAATTGTTTTCCCGCGTTTTCTCAATCTGCGTATCGCTTGATCAGACTTGATACGGTTCCCATATTTGCATTGGGCCCTGTGATTGCCATTTGGCCAATACAAGGCCGATCAAATCCCTGTGATAGGCACGCGTCGCCGGTCAATCCAAGGCGATTTGCTGCTTGAAAACAAACCATGAACATTTATAGTGTCTGTTCCGTTTTGTAGTGAAGTTTGAATATGAAAAAGCCTGATCAGCCCGGCCCTGTTATTAACAGTTCTTTTGTGCCGCATCGGCCAGCTAGACCAGATAAGTCTGAAGGCGGCGTGCCGTTTGAAGTTGTGTCTGATTTTCAGCCATCAGGCGATCAACCCACGGCAATTGCCGAGTTAGTGGAAGGTATCAATCAGCGCGAGCAAGATCAGGTTTTGCTTGGTGTCACCGGCTCCGGCAAAACCTTCACCATGGCAAAAATTATTGAGGCCACCCAGCGCCCTGCACTGATCATGGCACCCAACAAAACACTGGCAGCCCAGCTATACGGCGAGTTTAAATCGTTTTTTCCCAATAATTCGGTCGAATACTTTGTCTCTTATTACGACTATTACCAGCCGGAAGCGTACGTGCCGCGCACCGACACATTTGTCGAGAAAGAGGCGTCAATCAACGAGCAGATAGACCGGATGCGCCATTCGGCGACGCGGGCGATACTGGAGCGCGACGATGTTATCATTGTGGCTTCGGTTTCCTGCATATACGGCATCGGCAGTGTTGAAACCTATACGGCGATGACCTTTAGCCTGAAAGTGGGAGAGGAAGTGGACAACCGCGACTTGTTGCGCCGTTTGGTGGCGATGCAATATAGCCGCAATGATGCAGCATTTCAGCGCGGAACCTTTCGGGTGCGCGGCGATGTCATTGACATATTCCCCAGCCACCTGGAGGACCGCGCATGGCGGTTAATGATGTTCGGCGACGAGATTGAAGAGATCATCGAATTTGATCCATTAACAGGCGAAAAAATTCACTTACTCGAGTCGATAAAAATATATGCCAACAGCCACTATGTGACGCCGCGCCCAACGCTGGATCAGGCGGTGAAGAAAATCAAACATGAGTTGAACGGTCGCCTGAAAGAATACGAACAGGGCCACCGGCTGCTGGAATTGCAGCGGCTGGAGCAACGCACAACCTTTGATCTGGAAATGATCCAAGCAACCGGCAGCTGCGCAGGCATTGAGAATTATTCCCGCTATCTCACCGGCCGTAATCCCGGCGAACCACCACCGACATTGTTTGAATATATCCCTGAAAACGCGCTACTGTTTGTCGATGAAAGCCATGTAAGCGTTAGTCAGGTTAGCGGCATGAGCCGCGGTGATTTCAAGCGGAAGTCTGTGCTCGCTGATTTTGGTTTCCGGTTGCCGAGTTGCGTAGATAACCGGCCATTGAAGTTTGAAGAATGGAATGCCATGCGGCCGCAGACCGTGTATGTGTCGGCCACACCCGGCGATTTTGAAATGGAGCAAACCGGCGGTGTATTCGCCGAACAGGTGATCCGCCCAACCGGCCTTGTCGATCCGCAGATTGAAATTCGCCCGGTTGAAAGCCAGGTCGATGATTTGATGCACGAGGCTCGTATCCTGGCAGCCAAGGGTCTGCGCGCGCTGGTTACAACACTGACCAAGCGCATGGCCGAGGACCTGACCGAATATCTGCACGAGAACGGCATTCGTGTACGTTATATGCATTCAGATATCGACACACTGGAGCGTATAGAGATTATTCGCGACCTGCGGCTTGGATCGTTTGATGTGCTGGTGGGCATCAACCTGCTGCGCGAAGGCCTTGATATCCCCGAGTGTGGCCTTGTGGCAATTTTGGACGCGGACAAGGAAGGTTTTTTGCGCTCTGAGCGGTCTTTGGTGCAAACAATTGGCCGCGCTGCGCGCAATGTTGAGGGCAGGGTTATCCTGTATGCTGACCGTATTACCGGGTCAATGGACCGAGCGATTAGCGAGACCAACCGCCGCCGCGAAAAACAGGAAGCTTACAACTTAAAACACGGTATCAAACCAACCACCATTTCAAAAAATGTTGGTGATGTCATGAGCCACGTGGCATCGGGCGATCATGTTACGGTGGATATCGGCGAGGATGCGCAGCACCGCGTGGGATCTAACCTGAAAGTGCATTTGGCGGAATTGAACAGCAAAATGCAGATCGCAGCAGAGAATTTGGAATTTGAAGAGGCGGTCCGGTTACGCGATGAAATCAGGCGGCTTGAAGCAGGCGAACTTGGCCTTGGCCTTACCCACGGCAAGCCGAAAGGCCGCGCCACTGGCGGCAAGCCGGGCACGCGCACCAGCAGAGCAAAAAGCCATAGGAAAGGCTTTTGAGGGACAACCATGAAGCGGGATGAGTTTGACGAATATTGCAGGAACCTGAAGTCCACCACCCATGTGGTGCAGTGGGGAGGTTCGTCTGTGTGGAAGGTGGGCGGTAAAATCTTTGCCATTTGTTCCATTTGGGGCGAAGGACGAGAAGATAAAATCAGCTTCAAATGCGCGGATATGAGCTTTCAGATTTTGTGTGAACTGCCCGGTGTTATTCCAGCACCCTATCTGGCGCGCGGAAAATGGGTGCAGGTAACGTCGGGAGAGACACTGTCAGACGATGATATCAAAAGCTACATCGAGGAAGCCCATGCTATTATCGCTGCTAAATTAACCAAAAAATTACGGGCGGAACTGGGTTTGGTGCACTGAAATAGCCTCAAAGACCGCCTGCTATATTCAGCAAGCGTAACTAGCCAAGGTCAAGTTCAGTCCGGTACGGAAGTTGGGGCGGTTACTAGCTGCTCTTTGAGGCCAATTTCTACCTGTTGAGCAAGGGCAGCATATTTGCCATCTATATCAACATTTTCTGCCATTTTTTTTAAATATCCCGCTATGAACTCCAGCGGTACCGTGGCGATAAAATAATATTTCCCGCTTATTTTAATCTCTAAATTCTCATGGTTGCGAACGGAGTTTGCCAGAAGCTCATAGTCCAACTCTATGCCTATATCCTCTCGGAATTTGCAGGACAAAGGATCACAACCAGCATAGTAGCGGCTAAGCCGATGTACTGTTAGCAGCTTTCCACCACGGACCGTAGCGCGTGAATAATTTCGCCAAATGCCATTTCGCGTTGCAAAGGTTTCCGGACTGACATTGATATACTTCACACTTTCCGAGTTGAGTTCGGTGGTTCCGACTTCACGGGAAACCCGTAGACGGATTGTCAGTTTTTGCTCGTCGGGGAAGTAAAAGGCGCGAAATCGAAAATCGGTATCTTCGCGGATTTTGAAAATTGAAAACGGATTTGGATACCTAGATGACACGATCTCGAAGTGTGCTTCAAAATCGTCTTTTGAAACGCTCGTTTCTTCATATATTTCCTGTATTACCGCCAGTCGTTTCAGGTTTTTTTTATTCTTCTTGGCTCTAGCTTTGGTTTCTGCCCTAAGGCGCTTTGCTTCCGTCTTTGCACGTTTTTTTTCTGCCCTGACCCTTGCCCTTTTGGCCTTTTTTTCAGCAACTATTCTCTTTTTTTCGACGCTTTTTCGAGCTTTTTCAGCTTTTTTTGCCGCCCGCAGCGCATTCCTGTGCAGTTTTTTGTCTGCTTTTGACAAAACTTTGGTATCAACCGCGACCAGTTCTGTGATCGTCATTTCGGAAAATGGGTTTGCACCGTCATCAGCTAGTGCAGGCACGACGAGCAGAAAAGACAGGCAAATTATGATGATAGCGCGCATGATTATGCCCTCCCCCAAGGTTGCGTAGAATCGACATCTTATCAAGAACAAAACAGGAACTCAATATTATTGTTTTCGTGACGGTTTAACTGTCCACCAATTTGCTGCGGCGTTCCATCAGCACGACGTTTTTCCAAGCCCCATGCAGGGCAGCGATCTTTTCGCGCACGCCGACAATGCGAAAGCCGCATTTCTCATGCAGGGATACCGACAGAGTGTTTTCCTCAAAAATACCCGCTTGCAAGGTCCATAAACCGAGGGTTTCTGATGTTGTGATCAAGCCAGATAATAGAATTTTTCCAGCGCCGCGGCCCCGCGCATGTGCGCCCACATACAAGCTAACTTCACCGACGCCAGCATATGCCGACCGACTGGATACCGGCCACAAGGCCGCCCAGCCCATAATACCGGCTACTCCGGTGTCTTCCAGCACTAACGTTGAACCCGGTATGCTGCCGATCTCCCAATTTTTTTGTGATTTGGGTTGGGTCTCAAAGGTTGCAAGACCAGTTGCGATACCCTCCGCGTAGATCCGCTCAACATCGGCCCAGTCGTTGCTGGAATAGGGTCGAATTTTCATCATCATCCATTCTGTTGCTACATCGGTGGGTCGCACTGGTGAACAAGTTAAGAGCATTACCTGATACAGCTTTTGTTCAATCGCGTTATTGATGCATTGATGCCATACAATAATATTGTTGGAAAGATGCGTTGTCTGCGGGCATTGTGCCGACGAATATTTTGATTACGTAAAAAATTAGGAACAAGATCATGTCAAACGCATTGATGGGGCCCGTGCTGGCTCAAGTTGGATTAACCCTGGTTACCTTGCTTATTTTATATGTGCGCCGGGTGCCTGCGATGGTTGCTGCCAAGCCGACAAATGAAGTTATGCAGGATAAAAAGTCTTTGCAGGTGCTGCCTGCGCCGGCGCGGTTCGCCGCCGAAAATTATAATCATCAGTTTGAGGCACCGGTGTTGTTTTATGTGTTGTGCATTGGAGCAATGATTGCGGGCCTTGCAAGCGATATGAGTGTGGCGCTGGCTTGGGTCTTCGTGGGACTGCGGGTTATACACACAGCTATTCATGTCACTTACAATCGGGTTATGCATCGTTTTACGGTATTTGTTATCAGTTCAATTGTATTGATTGCGCTTTATGGTGTGGTAGCGATGCAATATTGGGGCGAATAGGCACCTGCGCATAAGCTCAGGCATCCTGCTGCGTTACATTTTATTGGCCGAATGCCGGTTTTGATGAGTGACTAAGGCGCGGCCATGTGACATTGTTGGCCAAACTGTATAGCGAAATCAAACCGCTAAAGGGAAAAAGCTAATGGCTGATTTTATGGACCACATCAGCGACAAGCACGCGGCCTTCATTGCCGAGCAGTCGATGTTTTTCACTGCAAGTGCGTGCGCAACGGGCCGTATAAACCTTAGCCCGAAAGGCAACGACAGCTTTCGTGTGTTCTCACCCAAATTGGTTGGATATCTGGATTTTGGCGGCAGCGGCAACGAAACGGCAGCGCACATCAAAAACGATGGTCGCGTGACGATTATGTTCAACAGTTTCAGCCGGAACCCCTTAATTTACCGTATATACGGGAAGGGCCGGGTAATTCGGCCCCAACACGCCGATTACGACGAATATATCGCTCATTTTCCGCAAGATGCTATCTCGCGGCAGATTATCTTGGTCGATGTGGAAAGCACGCAAGGCAGTTGTGGTTACGGTGTACCCATGGCCGAAAATATGGTTGACCGAGACACCCTTAAAAAATGGGCCGATAACAAAGGCGAAGAAAAAGTTAAGCAGTATCAGCAGGATAACAATCGTGTGTCGATCGATGGTTTTGATACGGGGCTTAACGACTAGGCATTGCCACCCGCAATTTGTTCGCCAATTATGCTGCGGGCAGGATTTTTTTCGCTGGACATTGCATGGTTACGCCCGGCATCCTTGGCTTGGTACAAAGCGATATCAGCGCGGTTCAAAGCCGGGTTAAAAGAGGCCTCATGGGAGTGTATTGATGATACTCCAATACTGGCTGTAACTGATAACGATTGGCCCTCAACCTCGATCACCGAGTTTTCTAGCGTCTCGAGTAGACGGCTGCATGTCAGTAATGCGTTGTCTGGGCAGGTGTCTGGCATTACTATGATAAATTCTTCACCGCCCCACCGGCCCACAATATCATTGTCCCGAAGGTTTTCTTCTATCAGTTTTGCCACAAACTTGAGCACTTGGTCTCCGGTGTCATGGCCAAAGTTGTCATTAACCATTTTGAAATGGTCGATGTCCATCAAACCAAGACTGATTGTGCTTTTGCCGTCAATGGCAAGTGACTGGATATCATCGAGTTTTTCGGTCGTGCCGCGACGATTTAAAATATTGGTTAATGGGTCATAAAGTGATGTTCTGCGCCAGCCTGCAGACACTTCGCTGCAATAGACAGAGATGGCCAGATTAATATCAAGAAATATCGCTTTTTCAATTGACTGGGATAGCCTTTGCGCCAGATTCGCGTCGCCACAAGTTTTAAAAATCAGGTTCTTCACTGCTTGAGATACGAATTGGTACCCAAACAGATAGTAGACAGGCAGAATACCGTGCTCCTGGTGCACTTGGCCGATGCGTTTGCATCTGGCTAGATAATGGGCATTGAATTCAGCCGCGAAAACCCAATCCAGCCAATGAATGCGTTGCATTGTCTTAGCTCGAGTATGGCTGATGCCATGTTTTTGAAAAACTTGGCTCATGGCCGGATCGGCCAGAATGCTGCCGTAAAAATCCTCAAGCAACCGATCAATATGTTTTTCCAGTATAGGTCGGGCAAGCCTCAGGTCGGCAATCACTGAATTATTGATTCCAAAGGTCTTTAGCAGTTGCTTGATCTCGGCCTTGTCGGCTTCGCGGGTATGATTATAGGGTTCCATCAAGCTCCTTGCAGTCTCGTCTGCCGAGACGCATACTTTCTGTTTCAAACCCCAATCTAAACTTTGCGCGATAAGTAATCACATCGACTGCATTGTTTAGCTGAAAACTACATTATATGTATTAACCGCGTGTAAATATTCAAACATTGTATTCGCGTCGGCACGGCGTATTTGAAGTTATTCGATAAATGTCGTATTTATTGCAAAGGCGAAGAGCCCATGGAACAGCAGGATTTGGATAAGCTTGTGGTTATACGAGCTGGTTTGGATGGCCATCAGGCAAATATGTTGAAGCTTAATCTGGAGGGGCAGGGTGTTCCCGCTTTTCTCGCTAACGAAAACACTGGTTCGCTAAATTTCGTCAGTCATACAGACCTTTTTGTCCGTGCGAAAGACTGGGCGGCCGCGGAAAAATTACTATCCAAAATAGATACCTTTCCACGCCCGCCTCGCAAGTTTGACGCGGATGGAGACGATATTGGCTGTACTCACTGCGGCTCCAGCCGGGTTACGCCGTTTGTTGGAAACGTTCCCACAATGATACCGCTGGTCGGCATAAAAGCCGGTCCCGACGACGGCTGGTTTCATTGTCTGGAATGCAACAGCTATTACAGCGCCAGCCGTTCGCGCTTTTCGTCCATGCCAATCGCCCTTGGCTGGAGCGCCTTTATGGGCGCGCTGGCATTTGGGCTGGTGCTGTTTATCAACTGGTTGATATACTTATAGGTTTTCACTTATTGGCAATTTACGAACTCGTTTTCCGCTGGCGGCAAAAATCGCGTTAGTTAGTGCCGGAATTAGTGGCGGCAAAGAGATTTCTCCGGTTCCGCGTGGGTCCGTATCACCGAAATCCATAATATGTATGTCCACAACAGCCGGCGCTTCGTCGATCCGCATTTTGAGGTAACTGTCAAAGTTGTTGGTTGTGGGCACACCGTTTTCAAAAACGAAGTTGCCGTATTTCGCCGTACAAAGCCCGTCCATAATGCCGCTCTCTACTTGGGCGCGAACACCAAGCGGATTGACGGCCAACCCGCAATCTATGGCTGAGGTTACTTTGTGAACTCGGTAGTTATTGTCGCCAATCATTTCCAAGTCAACTACATGGGCGCAGGCACTGACGAATGTATAGTGAACAGCTATTCCCTGACCCCAACCAGTAGGCATTTTCTTGCCGTATCCGGCTTCAGTGGCCACTTTTTCAAGTAAAGCAGCATGGCGGCGAAAATCGATGTCCATGTTTGGCCAGTTTGGGGCCTTGACGGTCCCGGTTTTATTATAAAGTGCCACCAGAAACTCTAGCGGATCGCGTCCCGCGGCATGTGCTGCTTCGTTCAGAGCACTTTGAACTACCCACGCACCTGAATTGTGTGATGGGCCGCGCCAAGCGCCGTGGCTGATATGGTTGGGAACTTTGGCGAACTCTCCGAGTGTATTTTCTAGCGTATGGGCTGGAAAATCACGGGCAACCCAGTCGCGGCCTGTATCCAGGGCGGTTTTAATGTGCCAACCCGACAAGTCGCCTTTGCTATCGATTGCTGCACGTACACGGTATGCACCCATATGGTTGGGGTAATCCTGCTCCATTTCGTCTTCGCGTGACCAAGTCACTTTAACTGGTGCTTTCATCCGTTTGGATAGAACCACGGCTTCCGCGACGAAATCCTGGACATATTTGCGGCCAAACCCAGTACCCATACGGTAAAAGTGCCCTGTGACCTTGGCAGCATCAATGCCAGCGAACTTTTTGGCTATGTTGGCGGGTGCTGCCATGGTCTGATGCCCCACCCAGATTTCTGCACTGTCTGTTTTGACATCAGCAATACAGTTGTGTGGCTCGATACAAGCGTGAGCCCAAGAGGGGTGAGTATAAGTGACATCAATAGTTTGGCTGGCGGCCTTGAATGCGGTCTCAATGTCGCCGCGCTTTTGCACCTGCTTGAATTCGCCGTCTTTGAGCAAGGCGTTGCATTTCTTCAGAATAAGATCTGTGCTGTCATCCTTCGAAATGTCGCCATTCCATTTAATTTCAAGCGCATCTGCGGCTTGTCTTGCCTGCCAGTAGGTGTCTGCCACGACCGCGACGCCGTCTGCGATCACTCGGAATGTCTGATCATCTTCCAGAAACTGGTCCATTTTGACGACCGCACGAACACCGGGCATCATCTCTATCTTGGTGCTGTCGTATGAAACGATCGTACCGTTTAGGTGCGGACAGCGACGTATGGCAGCATGGAGCATGCCGGGCACACTGACATCGGAAGCGAAAACTGGTTTCCCCGTAACGATGTCACGAGCCGCGACATTTTTGGCGTCTTTACCAACAACCCGGAAACTACTTATTGATTTAGGCTGGGCCGCTTTTTTGTCGACGGTTACAGTTTGGGCTAGCTCGGCTAATTCGCCGAAACTGATTTTTTCGTTCGCTTTTTGGTCGATTACAAAGCCGCCGGCTGTGGAAAGTCGGGTAGCCGGTACGCCCCATTTTTGAGACGCTGCTTCGATAAATAAGGCGCGGACATAGGCGCTTGTTTTTCTAAGAGCGGGCCAGAGGTCCATCGTCGAGTGGCTTCCCCCCGCACCTTGTACAAGCTCACCATCTTGAGCGATACCGTCATCGTTAATTACGCCAACAAATGGCAAAAACTCAACACTGACGGCACTGAGATCAAGGTCTAGTTCTTCGGCGATGATCTGCGCGGCGGTTGTCATCATTCCTTGGCCCATATCAGGTGTTGGTACACATAAAACAGGGAGTCCGTCCTCGCCGAAACGCATACAGGTGCCAATACCGCTGTGGGATGATTGTTCAGCGGCGAGTAGTGCAGGCGTGTTGGAAACCACAACGGCAAATCCGGCAAACGCCGTACTTGATTTAATAAAATTGCGACGGGAAAGTTCTGTCATGTCAGACCCTTAGAATAGCTGGTTGAAATTTCATTGGGTGATCAGGCGGTTTGCATATTTTCAGCTGCGCGTTTGATTGCTTTTCTGATCCGGTAATAAGTACCGCAGCGGCATATGTTGGTGATGCCGTTGTTGATGTCTTCATCGGTCGGGTTTGGTGTGTCTTTCAGAAACGCAACTGTCGCCATTATCTGGCCAGCCTGACAGTAGCCACATTGCGGCACGTCTTCCTCGATCCAGGCTTCTTGAACCGGGTGCAGATTGTCGCCGTCCGCAAGTCCTTCGATGGTGGTGATAGCGGCGCCGTTCAGGCTTGCCATCGGTACAGAACAGCTACGTATCGCTTCGCCGTCCACATGAACGGTGCAGGCACCGCACTGGCCAATTCCGCAGCCGAATTTAGTTCCTGTCAAGCCCGCTTCTTCGCGCAGATGCCACAAAAGCGGCATTTCCTCGTCGCCTTCAAAGCTGCGCTCGGTTCCGTTGATTGAAAGTTTGATCATACCGTAATTCCCCGCCTAAGTTGACCGCTCGGCGCCCTGGAATGCTGGAGGCATCCGACCACGTCGCCAAATTTCAAGAGTATGATACGTTATTGAATAACACTTGTCAGGGCCGCTCGTCGCACGGAACGGGCGGTTCGTCCCAAATTATTCAGGAGGCAGGTATTGTGGGCTGCGTCGCCTGCGGGCTCGGCATGTTGTGACGTTAGTAGCTATACTCTGCAAAAATGCGGTTTACGTCACCGCCCCATTTGCCGTTCAGGTCTTGCAGAATGCGGTCAGCCGGGGTCAGTCCACTTTCAGCACTTTCCCACAGCGAGTTGAGGAAGCCTTGTTCACTTTCTCCGCTGGTGGACAGCCGTTGGCGGTTTTTCAGGCCCAAGTCGGCAATTTTCAGAACCGTTTTGGCCAATTCCTGAAAAGATTGACCCTGAATATCAGTGGTAAGGCCCATTTTAGGCACGTTGTCGCGCATGGATTTCATATCGTCCAGCGACCAGTTTTTGATCAGCTCAAGCATATCTGCCTGCGCAGTTTCGTCATACAAAAGCCCAACCCAAAAAGCAGGCAGTGCACACAGCGCAGAAGTGGGTCCGCCGTCCGCACCGCGCATTTCGAGGAAAGTTTTCAGGCGCACTTCCGGAAACAGGGTTGTCATATGATCCTGCCAGTCTTCCAATGTTGGAAGTTCGCCGGGCAGGGCAGGCAATTCGCCTTTCATAAAAGCACGGAATGATTGGCCGGATGCATCGATATACTTATCGTTGCGGCGGACAAAATACATTGGAACGTCCAATACATGGTCTGCCCAGCGCTCGAAACCCATGCTGTCTTCAAAAACAAATGGCAGCATGCCGCAGCGGTCCGCATCAGTATCGGTCCAAACATGACTTCTAAGGCTGCGCATGCCGTTGGGGCGACCTTCGCGCAGCGGGGAGCTTGCAAACAGGGCGGTAGCAAGAGGCTGCAACGCCAAGCTGATGCGGAATTTTTCCACCATGTCCTGTTCGCTGGCAAAATCCAGGTTTACTTGAACGGTGCAGGTGCGCAGCATCATATCAAGCCCCATAGTGCCAACCTTAGGCATGTAATTACGCATGATTTCGTAGCGCGCCTTGGGCATGACAGGCACGTCTTCCCGCCTCAGCGTGGGATGATATCCAAGACCGAGGAACCCGATGTCCAGTTCCTCACCAATTTCTTTCGCCGTAAGCAGGTGGGACGAGGTTTCATTACAGGTTTCGTGAATGGTCTCAAGCGGAGCGCCGGAAAGTTCGAACTGACCACCGGGCTCCAAGGTCACGGACGCACCGTCTTTGAGAGCCGCAATCAGGTGATCATTTTCTATCACTGGTGACCAACCACGCGCTACGAACGCTTTCAACAGGTCCTGAATGCCGGGTCTGCCGTCGTCGCCCACGTAAGAAAGCGGGGCATTATCATTTCGGTGGAAAACAAATTTCTCGTGCTCTGACCCAATTCGCCAGCTTGACCTGTCTGGCTTTGAACCAGTTTCGAGAAACTCAACAAGCTGCGTCTTGCTGGTTATCACATCGCTATTATTTGGCATAAAGGCGGAAGTCCCTGCTCTTCGATAAGCTACGAAGGTAGGGTGTCACAGCGTTGCTTTCAAGCAAGTTAAAGTGAATTCACGGCTAAGTGAGCTTATGCAAATCGGATAGTTGAAGAATGCGGCGTGGTCTTAGTGTTGGTGCTGGTACCACTTGTTCAGGCCCTCGGGGCGCTCAACCAGGTCCATGCCGTATATATGTAGTGTTGTTGCTGCCGCGCTTGTCGGGTTGAAAATGCTATGAATGCCACATGGGTCAGGGTCCACTGACGCAACAGTGCCCGGACCGGCGAGTATTTTGCCGGTGGAGACCAAATCCGGCGCTTGTGCAACACAGGGACCGCTGTGGTCGGCTTTAAGTGCAAATGTTTCACAGCCAATTTCGCCTTCAAGTACGCCGACGCAGCCCCAAGCATTGTGGCCGTGAATGGGGGTGCGGGCTCCCGGCGTCCAACGGATAGCCAAAATGCTGAAATGGCCGTCAGGATCGGTGTAAATCATTTGGCGTGAATAGCCATGCTCGTTTGTCGGTATGTCGTCATCATGTAAAAAATTTACGTGGGGCAGTGCCAAGCGCAACAGCGACGCAACGGCAGGGCGATGGCCACAGCGGTCCAGCTCGCGCATTAGCGTGCTCGTCTCATCGATCAATTTGGAAAGTTGAGTACTATTCCTGAAACCAGATGCTCCGTCCATGGCGTTAATTAGTCCTATCAATCTATATTTTTTAAATAATGTAGATCAAAATACCATATAATAACTGAAAATTGTTTTTATATTACTGCCTAAACGATGATATATTGGAATGTGGTGCTAACTAACGACATTTACGAGCAAGAATTTACCAGTCGCCAAGAGCAGACTGCCAAAGGCTGATCGCTGCCATAGCCGCGGTGTCGGCCCGCAGAATTCGGCTACCCAGGGAGACGGTCACACACATGGGGTGGTTACGTATCAAGGTACGCTCGTGGTCGTCAAATCCGCCTTCAGGGCCGATCAAGATAGCCCAGGGGCCCGATGAAAGTTTCTGACCGCAAGCAGAAAGCGCGGCGTGCGCCGACGTGCCCGTCAGGTCTTCATCACAGAACATGATGTTACGCTCGGGTGGCCACTGGGCGAGCAGCTTGTCCAGTTTGATAACGTCGCCCACAGTTGGAACGCTCAGGCGCTCACATTGCTCGGCGGCTTCAATTGCGTTGGCAGCCATGCGTTCGGTTTTCACCCGGTCGACGATGGTGCGACGGGTCATCACCGGCACCATGTGCGAAACTCCCAGTTCAGTTGCCTTCTGGGCAATGAAATCAAGTCGGGCCTTTTTGATCGGTGCAAACACAAGCCACAAATTCGGCTCTGCTTGTTGCTTTCTGACTTGGTCCAAAGTCAGGAGGGTAACTTGCCGTTTCGTTGCTTCAGCGATCTCGGTCTGCCACTCGCCGTCCCGACCATTGAAAACAGCTACTATTTCTCCCGCTTTCAAGCGCATTACATTGGCCAGATAATGAGACTGATCGCGGTCCAACACAATGGGTTGGTTTTCCACCAGTGCGGTATCCACATAAAGTCTGGCTTTGCTGTTTACCCTCAACGTCAATCTCCTTGGCTTTGATTTGAACGTGTCCGCCGTTGGTGTCAAGGAATGTGGTGCATGATCTTTAAAATGTAAAAAATAGTTGACATAAAGAATAATAATTCTTACATGAAACAATGTAAAAAATAATTAACATTATGATTGGAATATTTAACATGCCATTTCACGAAAAAAAGACTTGGGCCATGCTGTTTGCAAACATCTTTGTTTATGGATGGTATTTCTCCCGTATGGTAAATATCGCTGTGGAGACGCCTCTTGATGAGCTCCCGATTGCAGTTGCTGTATTTGCTTCTGATCTGGTGATTACCGTGATCACGCTCATTGTTGTTGCGATTATCGCTCATATTGTAATCGCTCTGCATAGTATGAAAGCAGAAGGCGAGGTGAGCGATACTGAAGACGAAAGAGACCAGCTTATCGAGCTGCGTGCTGGAAGTATCGGAGAACCCATTTTGGGCTTAGGTGTTGTAATTACGATCGGCATGATCTTACTTGGAAATGGTCCGTTTGTGACAGCAAATACCTTGCTTGCAGCACTGGTGTTGTCAGAAACGGTCAAAGGAATTTTCAAGATTATCTATTATCGCCGTAGTTTCTAGAAAGGGCATCAGATGGGTAAAAAGACACGTATCCGTAATGACATACGAACATTGCGCTTTCTAGCCGGCGAGATGACGCAAGCGGAGCTCGCAAAACGGATTGGCGTTACGCGGCAAACAGTTATTGCGATTGAGCAGGGCAGGTATTCTCCTTCACTAGAGGTGGCATTCCAGATGGCGGAGATATTTGGTGCGCCGCTCGAGAAGGTGTTTCAATACATCGGTGGCGATGACAGCGAAAGTAAATGATCCAAGATTTGGATTTATTGTTGTGTCCTAAGTCCGGTAGCTATCTTACTGGCTTACTTTGAGAATATTTTTGCGGGGTTTCCAATGACAGTCACACCCGAAGGAACATTTTTAGTGACTATCGAACCAGCCCCAACAATGGCCTCGTCTCCAATGGTTACACCTGCCAGGATAATGGCGCCACCTCCGATCCAGACGTTGTGGCCGATTGTGACAGGTTTTGCTATTTCCAGTCCTGCTCTTCGCTCGCCAACATCTTTGCTGTGTTCTGCACAGTAAATTTGGGTATTTGGACCGAGCATCGTGCCATCTCCGATGCGAACAGGGGCTGAGTCTAAAATAGTGCATTCAGCGTTGATATAGACCTCGGCACCAACATGGATGTTAATACCATATGAACAATGGAATGGGGCTTCGATAAAAGAACTTTCTGCAAATTCAGCAAATAGTGTTCGTAATTTTGGCGTGAGGTTTCCTCTTTTGGAGGGAATAAGCGTGCAATGTTCATGCACGGCAGACCTTGCCCGATTACGCATTGTATCCAGTTCCGGGTCAAGGCAAGTATACCATTCTCCGGCTATCATTTTTTCCCGCTCAGATTTCATAAATCTTATTTCCTAAGGCACGTTCAGAAAATATATTTTGCGATTCTCCTAGTACACCCGCTATCAGGATATCCAAATCCTCAAATTTTGTTCGATGATTGGTGATGCAGACCCTTATGGCAAATTTGCCGTCCAGAATAGTTTGAGATGGCACCGCCAGACCTGTTTCCTGAATCCGCATCAATATTTCTGCGTTGAGCTTATTGAGGCCTTCGGTGCTGGTGGTGCCGTTGTTGTAGCGAAAACAGACAATATTAAGGGTCACGGGCGCTAATAGTTCAAGTGCTTCATTGGCTATTACCAATTTCTCAAGATACTGGGCTTGCTCAATATTTTGCTGGATGATGTTGCCGATTTTGGTGATGCCCTGTTCCTTGAAGCACATCCAGGCCTTCAGTGCCCTGAAGCTTCTGGACAGCTGTAAGCCGCGGTCAGCAAAAAATGTAACTCCGACAGATAAAGATCGCTCAGACGAAGCAATATAGCTGGCATTTTGCTCAAATGTCTCTCGTTGGCCTTCGGTATTACGTACTAGCGTGCAGGCAATCTCGTAAGACATGAAACCCCATTTGTGCAGGTCAAAACCAATGGAATCCGCCAGTTCCTGGCCCGCGGCCAAATGTTTGTATTCCGGTGCCAGCGTGACAAGCGATCCAAAAGCGCCGTCCACATGCAGCCACATGTCAAATTCATCGGCGAGCGCACGCAAGGCAACAATATCGTCTATAGCGCCGGTGTTAACCGTGCCCACCGTTCCGATCAAACAGAAAGGTTTTTTCCCTGCCGCCATGTCAGCCTCGATAGCAGCGCGGCAGGCTGCAAGATCAATGCTGTAGTCTTCGTTTATATCAATTTCGTTGAAGGCCCGGCGACCAAGCCCCATAAGCTCGCAGGCTTTGTAGATCCAGTTATGGGTTTCGCTGCTGCCATATACGGTCAGTTCGGGCCTATCGCCCCCCTGCAACCCTTCTTCGCGTATATTATAGCCCGCTTTGGCATTGCGGGCGACAGCCAAACCGTTCAGGTTCGCCATCGTGCCACCGCTAACAAGCAACCCGCTGGATGTTTCCGGAAATCCGACCAGTTTTGCCAGCCAGGAAACCACCAGTTTTTCGATCAGCGATGCGCTTTGTTCGTATCCGGCTAAATGTGGGTTCATGCCAGATGCCAGCATGTCTGCCAGCATCGAAGTGGCAGAACCATTGGTCATCACCCAACCCCAAAACCGTGGATGAACGTTGCCTGTGGGATAGGGGAATATGTCTTTGCGGAATTGGTCGTAAACTGCCTCGATTGGTGTGCCGTCCATTGGCAAGTCTTCATCCAGAGACTTTTTCGCTTCGCCCGGTATTTGACGCCACACAGGTTGATCACGAAGTGTCTCAAAATGCGTAAACATATCGTCAAGCATCTGATGGCCGGTTTTCCGGATTTGGTCCCAATTTTCCGGGTCTAGTGTCAGGTTCTCAGGGGGCGGCGTAGCGGTCATGGCTGGTCCAATGCGATATGGGCAAAACAATAGTGTGAATTTCTTACCGGCATTCAGCTCAAATACCAAACAAGATGTACTTGCATGTCCGGATAGCGCTGGTTTCCATTTTGTCGTGCACCAAACAAGACATGTTGCGACGTCTGGTTAGAGCCGATCTCTCTGCACCCCATTTACTGGTTAGGAGATACAACAAGCCTCGATGATGGCACGTGCGTTGGTGCAGTCCGGTAAGCTTCCATACGCCCCAAACCGGCCGTTTCCATCAAGGCGCGAAGCGGTATAGGTCTCGGCAACCAGGCTGGGTGCGCGCTCGTGCAACAATTTGGCTGCCGCGAGTGTGGCAAGACGTTCGGTCAGCCAGCGCCCACGCGCTTCGGGGATTGTACCGCTAACCAACAGCGCGGTGAGTTCGTTGTACGCCGCGTCGTAAGCAGGGTTGTTGCCGCGGCCTTCTCCGAGCCAGTCAATCCCAGCTTCAAACGCTTCGCGCTCGCGCGCTGCCACCCGCAGCAGGTCGAGGCACATGACGCTGCCCGAGCCTTCCCAGATCGAATTGACCGGCAATTCGCGGTATATACGCGCCAAAATACCGTCTTCGACATAGCCGTTACCGCCCAGGCATTCCATGGCTTCATAGCCGAGAGTGGGCCCGCGTTTTGTGACCCAATATTTGGTCACCGGCGTCATCATGCGGGCATAAGCGCCGTCAACCGGGTTGGTACCCATCCGCTCATAAGCACCAGCAAGACGAATGGAAAGGTGTGTAGAGGCCGCTACTTCAAGGCACATGTCGGCCAGCAATGATGTCATCATTGGCTGGTCAATGAGCTTGCGCTGAAACACAGTGCGGTGATGAGTATGATGCAGCGCGCGGCTGAGCGCCTGGCGCATCAACCCGGCGGACCCGAGCGCGCAGTCAAGCCGGGTATAATTGGCCATGGTCATGATATTGGCTATGCCGCGGCCTGTGCCGCCGACCATCAGGCCCTCGGCTTCCGCGAATTCGACTTCGCTTGACGCGTTTGACTTGTTGCCGAGCTTGTCTTTGAGCCGCTGGAAACGAAGGCTGTTAACTTGTCCGTCTGCACGAAAGCGCGGCACAAAAAACAGCGACAGTTTTTCGCCTACTTGCGCTAGCACTAAAAAAGCGTCGCACATGGGCGCGGACATGAACCACTTGTGTCCTGTGATCAGATAGGCTTGGCCCGCACCGCCGCCGCTTACTGGTGTCGCAGTGGTTGTATTGGCGCGTACATCGGTGCCACCTTGTTTTTCGGTCATGCCCATGCCGATGGTGATGTCGGACTTTTGCTCAATTGGCGCAAAGCTTGGGTCATAGCTGCGAGCCATCAGTTTTGGCAGCAACTTTTCGAACAAATCCGGCTGGTTCATCAACGCCGGGATTGCAGCGTGGGTCATGGTAACCGGGCATACGTGCCCGGCTTCAACTTGCATCATCATATAATGTTTGGCTGCGCGGGCAACACCCACGCCGGACCCTTTGGCGCGGTCGTCGGTGGCGAGGGCATCGAACGCACCGCAGTGGATGCCTGCACGCTTCGACATATCCATAAAATGATGGTAGGCGGGGTGGAACTCAACCCTGTCCTGCCGGCACCCGTCGGGGCCGAATGTCATTAGTTCAGGTAGGTTCTTGTTCGCCAGATGCCCTTGGTGAAAGGCTTCTGCCGTGCCGAGCGACGCGCCGAAGGCGCTTAATTCCGGCTCGGCCCAGTCCGTATTCTCTGCCACCACAGCAGATTTGAGCATTGGATCGCTATCATAGAGGTTCACACCATCATAAGGCGGTGTTTGGTTAAACACCTGATGCGTGTCAAAATTGTTTGGCATGATCGTGCCCCTTCTTCGGTCTTGTCTTTAAACATAACGCAGATGCAGGAGAAGGGTAGCAAGAAAACTTGACTTGGACCGGTGTGCGGCGTAGCGACGGGGCATGGCCCCTAATTCCAAACATGATGTGATTGAAACTGCAGACGCCGTTGAGGGCAGCTGGGTCTACCGCCATGCGCCCATTCCTGCACGGCCGTATCTGAAACTTGCGCGCATTGACCGGCCAGTGGGTACATGGCTTTTGTTGTGGCCGTGCCTGTGGTCGATGAGTTTGGCAATTAGTGGATACAGTTTGCTTGAACTCGGGTTTGTTGCACTGTTATTTGCCGTTGGTGCCTTGGTGATGCGCGGTGCGGGCTGTACCTATAATGATATTGTTGATGCGGGCATCGATGAGAAAGTTGACCGAACGCGCTCGCGCCCGATTCCGGCGGGCGAAGTGAGCAAACTGCAGGCGTGGGCGTTTTTGTTGGTCCAGTGCCTTATTGGTCTTGCGGTTCTGTTGCAGTTCAACATGTTCACTATTTATCTGGGGTTGGGTTCTCTAGTGCTTGTCGCGCTTTATCCGTTTATGAAGCGATGGACTGGTTGGCCGCAAGCGTGGCTTGGCTTAACCTTTAATTGGGGCGCACTTATGGGCTGGGCTGCATTGGACGGCGGGCTTGGTTGGCCAGCGGCGGCGCTTTACGCGGGATCTGTGTTCTGGACGCTTGGTTATGACACTATTTATGCTCATCAAGACAAGGAAGATGATGCGCTTATTGGTATTGGCTCAACGGCGCTCACTTTGGGCGACAAAACCAAGCCGGCTCTCTGGCTGTTCTACGGCTTGTTTTTTGTTGGACTTTTTTCCGCCGGGACGCTTGCAAACCTTGGCCTAATCTTCTATGTGGGCATCGCATTTGCGGCTGTGCAACTTGTGTCGCAAATTCGAGCGGTTGATATTGACGACCCTGAGAAATGCCTGGATGTGTTTCGCTCGAATACCGATTTCGGGTGGACAGTGCTGTTAAGCTTTTTGCTCGGGCATTATGCTGTTTGGTAAATGATTATTTTGTAACTCTCCGTCGAGGATGAATTCGGTGAATATTGATAAAATTTCTGTTGGTGCAAACGTCCCTTGGGACGTGAATGTTATTATTGAAGTGCCCGTAGGCACCGAGCCGGTTAAATACGAGATGGACAAAGCATCCGGCGCTTTGTTCGTAGACCGCATTATGCACACCAGCATGCGCTACCCCTGCAATTACGGTTTTATCCCCCATACACTTGCCGACGACGGCGATGCTGTTGATGCATTGATCGCCAACCGCACACCGATTATGCCCGGTGCCGTTGTACGTTGCCGCCCGCTTGGTGTGTTGATCATGGAAGACGAGGCAGGCATGGACGAAAAATTATTGATGGTGCCTGTGCCAAAACTGCACCCCTTTTATGACGGTGTTGAAAGCTACAAAGACCTGCCGCAGATTTTTCTCGACCAGATAGCTCATTTTTTCCAACACTATAAAGACTTGGAAGAAGGCAAGTGGGCCAAGATTATTGGTTGGGAAGGTGCTGAAAAAGCGGCATCGCTCATAGTAGAAGGCATGGCGGCAGAGGCAGCTGCGAAGTAGATATTCGAATTTACTCATAAAAAAAGCCCGGCACTGCCGGGCTTTTAGGTCGAGGGTATAACGGCGCGGAGACGCCGTTAAATATCGGGGGAGATACCCTCTAGGCTAGTGGGTGGAACGCTCTAGCTTTGCTTGAAATGGAAAAAGTTAAGCTTATTGCCGTCAAGGTCGCGGAAATAGGCAGCGTAAAACCCGCTGTCATCACCGCCGCGCATGCCGGGCACGCCCTCGTCAGTGCCGCCCAGTTCAATAGCTTTGGCATAAAGTTTGTCGACGGTCGCGTGGTCCGGTGCAGCGATTGCGACCATCACTCCATTGCCAACTGTAGCGGCTTTGCCGTCAAAGGGCTTAATCACCGAAAACATAGCCTCGCCTCCGTTAGACCAAGCTTTAAAAGTTTCCATGTCCATGGCGCGCTGCGCACCTATTTCGCCAAGTAAGGCATCATAGAAAGCCGATGCTTTTTCTAGATCGTTGGTGCCAACGGTTACATATCCAATCATCATTTTCTCCTGTTTTGAGGACATCAAGGATGCCTTGAGGTAATTTTCTGTCGTGCTCGGCTATCGTTGTGTTCGAAGCTGGTGACAATATACTGACACCCTACTGACAGCATATGTCAGGAGTGATAGTATAGGATGAATTTCTTGGGTTAGGAGAGGGCATGCGTAAAGCAGACAGACTGTTTGAAATTATTGAAATGATGCGGGCTCGCGATCAAGCAGTTACTGCTGCCGACTTATCTAATGAGCTGAATGTTTCTGAGCGCACCATATACCGAGACGTGCGCGGGCTGCAGGGGCAGGGCGTGCCGATCGAAGGCGAAGCGGGCATTGGCTATGTTCTGCGTCCGGGATTTCACTTGCCGCCGTTGATGTTCACTATGGACGAGCTTGAAGCTGTGGTGCTTGGTGCCCGTCTCGCCGGCCAACGCGGCGACGATGGTCTTGAAAAGGCAGCGGAACGCGTTGTTTCCAAAGTGAAATCCGTGTTGCCAGCGAATTTGCAGGACCGCATGGACCGTGTTGCTCTTTATGCGCCGCCCACTTACGATGTAGGCCACGGTATTGTGGTTCTGTCTGAAATCCGGGAATGCATTCGCGCGGAGCAGAAAATTCGGATTGATTATGAAAGCCTGTCGGACCAGTCAAGCGAACGGATTATCTGGCCGGTTGCCGTCGCATTTTTCTCAGGGAGCACGCTTCTGTCAGCTTGGTGCGAACTCAGGAATGATTTCCGGCATTTTCGCACTGACCGTATTCTCAAATATGAAATACTCGATGAAAAATTCAACGGCGGCAGCGGCAGATTGCTGCGGGCTTGGGAACAGTCTGTTACCAATAGAAAACGCTAAATTTAAAGCCAGCTATTACCAGTCTGGCTTTACTTCGGTTTCCCGGAGCACGCGTCGGTAAGTGTAAGGCAGCCGGTTGGTTGCTGCGCTCATCAACCGGTCAAAAATTCGAATTTTGCGACGTGCACCACGCACTGCACGCGCGGCGGAGGGCGTGGTCGGGATGAGGAACATCAACCCAACAATGAATGGCAGGATACCAAGCGGAATCGGCGTTAACATACCAATTATACCAAACAAGCATAGAACCAAGCCAATTACTCTGCACAAAATGCGCATCATCAGGTTTCTCCGGTCGCTGTCATTATTGTTATCGTTGTACTTGATATAAGCATGGTTTGTGGCTGGTTCAAGGCAAACGAGTAACTGAGGGGGTTATGCCACTACGGTTGTGTGCCAATCCAAATTGATATAATCACCAGATAAACCTATTCAAACCATGATACAGGGGCGCCAAAAATGAACAAAATTTACCCGGATGCAACTGCCGCTTTGGAGGGATTGCTCCATGACGGCATGATGATGATGGCAGGTGGTTTTGGACTGTGTGGTATTCCTGAAAACCTGATCGCTGCGGTTCATGCAGCAGGCACCAAGGATATTACTATCGTGTCCAATAATTGCGGCGTTGATGGTTTTGGGTTGGGTGTGCTTTTGGATGCTAAACAGATCAAAAAAATGATCAGCAGCTATGTGGGCGAAAACAAGGAATTTGAACGCCAATATCTGGAAGGTGAGCTGGAGCTGGAGTTTAACCCGCAAGGCACCCTGGCAGAGCGGATTAGAGCGGGCGGCGCCGGCATCCCGGGCTTTTACGTGAAAACCGGCGTTGGCACCCTTATCGCTGAAGGAAAAGAGCATAAAGAATTTGCCGGTGAAACCTACATTATGGAAACTGGTCTAACCGCAGATGTTTCGCTTGTGAAAGCCTGGAAAGCGGATACAGAAGGCAACCTTGTGTTCCGCAAAACCGCCCGCAACTTCAACCCGATGATGGCAACAGCTGGCCGGGTGACTGTTGTGGAAGTTGAGGAAATTGTCGAGGCGGGCTCGTTCAACCCCGACCATATCCATACGCCAGGCATATTTGTTCAGCGGATTATTAAAGGCGAGTTCGAAAAACGGATCGAGCAGCGCACCGTCCGTGCCAGAACTGTAGATGGGGAGACAGCATAATGGCTCAGGCAATAGGATGGGACCGCAGTCAAATGGCGGCGCGCGCAGCGCTTGAGCTGAAGGACGGATACTATGTTAATCTGGGTATCGGTATACCCACGTTAGTTGCCAATTACATTCCTGACGGCGTGAATGTTACGCTCCAAAGTGAAAATGGCATGCTGGGCATGGGCCCGTTTCCTTACGACGACGAGGTGGACGCCGACCTGATCAATGCTGGCAAGCAAACCATCACCGAGCTAGATACCAGTTCGTATTTTTCCAGCGCCGACAGTTTTGCCATGATCCGTGGTGGTCATATTGATCTGTCTATATTGGGCGCGATGGAAGTTGCGGAAAACGGCGATCTGGCCAACTGGATGATCCCCGGCAAAATGGTCAAAGGTATGGGCGGCGCCATGGATTTGGTTGCAGGTGTCAAGCGGGTGGTTGTGATTATGGATCACGCAAACAAGGCGGGCGCTTCAAAGTTGCTGAAAGAATGCACGTTGCCACTAACCGGCACCGGCGTTGTTGACCGCATTATCACTGGCCTCGGTGTATTTGACATTGTCGAAGGCGGATTGAAGGTAGTTGAGCTTGCTGACGGGGTTACATTGGACGATATTCAGGCGGCTACGGAAGCAACCATTGTGGACTAGAAGCCAGCTAGGCCGCAGTTTTCTGCGGTCTAAACGGAAAACCAGTCCATGCCGCCGTATAGACGGTTGATTTTGCCGTCATCACCTGCAAGCGGCAGCATGACACCGGTGGCTCTTTTGATCACATCATTTCTGTTTAGATAGTCGAGCGTGAAGAATACCGCGTCTCGCTCTGCTAATACCATGTCGTAGACTTGGCGAATAACCTTAGATGCCGGGTTGACCTTCTCTACGTCTGAAACAGTTCGACCTGTCAGGTCAGCACCAAAGTGTGTTACATGGGCGGTACCGTATACTCGAAATTTGTAATCTTTCCCTCCGCCCAAGACGTCCATCAAAACGCTATTTGGAAGGATGGCCGGATCGACAATGCCCGGTTTGAAATGTGAGAAATTTGGCGGTGTTTCTGGTAGCGATCGCCAAAGGGCATACAATTGGTTGGGTATGTCAAATCTGGCGGATGTAGCAGCAGCGTCGGCGCTGACTATTTCAAATTTTCCAGCCAAATTCCGCAAAACTTCGCGAGGAATTTCGTGTCCCTCTTTATCATAATGTGAATTCACGAGGCTTCTAACCGGCTGAATTTGGATTGAATGTTCATTTTTTGAAAGCTCATTTTTGTATAATAAGAAGTGGAATTATCAAGTTTTAATTGTAGTTAGCACCAGTCACAGCAGCCGCAAAGTTGAATAATTTGACCCTGTTTATCACTAAGCGGGGCCATCAAGCCGGTGGCAATTTTTTCCCTTTGCCCTTCGCTTAGATAGTGGAGCTCAAAAAAAGTACCATTGGCGCTGGCTATGGCCTGATCAAAAATTCGCCTCAGCGCTTTTGCCGAAGAATTTTCTGCTTCAACGGATGAAAGGCGACGCCCAGTGAGGTCATCACCGTATTGGTCCGTGTGGGCTGTGCCGAATAATCTCCATTGGTAGTCTTTGCCGTCTTCCAAAACATCCAGAATCACCATGTTAGGCATAACAGTTGGATCTAGACTGCCTGGCTTTAACTGTTCGCTATTGGGTATGCCCTCCGCCTGAGCCCGCCAAAATTCGTAAAGCTTGCGCGCCATGTGAAAATCGCTGGACGCTAACGCTTCATCCATCGGTATCAACCGCGTGTCACTGTTCAGTGTCGCAAGGTCTGGTTCAGACAGCCCGCCAGTTCCAGTGCCGTAATAAGATGTCATCGATCTCCCCCCGGAGCTCCAAGAAGATACTATAACGGCAGATCAGTAATTTGTACAACAACAGGATAAAAATGGGTGTGACAGAAAAAGTCAAAGCTTCTTAGCCGTCTTTTAAACTGTTGTGCAGAGATGGAAGCGCACCCCTAAACTGCGCCTCCGGTTGAGAATACTTAAACTAGTCTGTCGTTGGGTTAAGCAATACAGGGTAACCAAAACCTAATCCTTTCAGCCGTTCCATTTGTGAAGCCGCATCGCCAGCAATAACGTAATTCATCGCGTCTGGTCGGATGTATCGGTTCGCTGTCGCTTTGATGTCAGCAAGCGATACGCCAGCAACATAGTTGGCACGCTGTTGGGCATAGTCGGCAGGAAATTCAAACATACTGATGTTGGTGAGCATATTGAGCTTGGCACCAAGGGTTTCAAACGCGCGGGTTTGACTTTTGCTCAGGAAGCTTTTGGTTACTGCCAGATCAGCCTCGGTGAAAGTTTCTGGATAAGTCTCCAAAATCGATTTTATCAATTCGGCCGCCTCGAACGTAACGTTGGAGCGAACAGCTGACCCAATCTGAAAATAGCCAGAGTTTTTCAAGCCGGTAAATCCTGAGCCAATGCCGTATGTATAGCCTTTGCCTTCGCGCAGTTGCTGCGTTAGCCGTGAGGCAAAGCCGCCACCACCGAGAATATAGTTCATTACAGTAGCGGGGTAATATTGCGCGTCGCCGATTGCAAGCGCCGGATATCCAAAAAAGATCACCGATTGCTTGGCACCGGGCACATCGTAGAAATAGACTTTTGACGAGGCAGGGGATGGCAGCGGGCCATATTCCGGTATTGCTACTTGCCTGGGTTGCCATTCATTTGCCAATCTTTGGCTGGCCGCAATGGCGCGCGCTGAATCAACGTCGCCTACCACATGCAATTTTGCTAGTTGAGGTGCCATATTGGCAGCGAAAAATGTCTTTAGGTCATCAAGAGTAGTTGCAGCAACGCTGTCGGTGGTGCCCCAAATATCGGTACCTAAAATATGCTTTTCACCATAAACCGCCCGCTGGAACGCATTAAATGCCAGCGCTTGGGGGTTGGACAACTGTTGAACCAGTTGGTCGATAATGCGGATTTTGGTCAGGGCAAATTCATCTTCGTCCCATCGTGGTTCCAGCAACATCTCAGAAACAATGCCCATCACCGCATCAAAATTGCGCGCAAGTGTGGCACCGGAAATCGTGATGTTTTCCGGGTTAGCACTTACCGCGATACGGGCACCAAGGGATTTGAGAGCGTCCTCAATCTCGGCAGTCGTTCTGTTAAGGGTTCCCTTATTCATCATTTCGGCAACGAAGTTGGCCGTTCCGGGTTTTTCGAGTGAATCGAGAAGCTGACCGCCTTCGATAACCAAACTAAATCGCACCGTTGGAGTTTCGTTGCTTTCGGAACCAAATAATTGAAGGCCGCCGACAAACTCATGGTCCCAGATAACGGGTACAGGCAAAGTTGGTGTTTCGCCGTATGGCGGTTCGACACTGCGATCAAAAGAAGAAGGTGTGGGCTCATATTCAGCAACCACGTCAGGGTCAACGGCGGCTTCTGCACCAGCAACAATTTGCTCCTCTTCCACTTCGGCTAACTGGGCGCCTTCCAAAATCAATGCTGTTTGCCCTTTGGGGGCAAAACTGGTTGCGATATAGGGTTTATCTTTGATGTACTGGTGGTACACACGCATGACGTCCTCTTTGGTCACACCTTTGATGCGTGCTAGATCGGTGTCAATATATCCGGGGTCTTTGGTGTAAATTTGGTAATTAGCCAAATTGAACCCTTTGCCGAGCACGCTGCCGATGCCGCCGTAAAAAGCGGCCTCAGACTGGGTTTTTATGCGATCAAGATCAGCATCATCAATCCCCTCTGCTTCGAAAGCCGCAAAAGCTTGTTCAATGGCAGTGCGAACCGCGTTGAGATTGGTGCCGTCAACAGCCCGAACTTGCAGTATCATTTGACCTGCAATCTCAGACTCGTAGGCAGACATGCCAACCGAAGTGGTTAGTTTCAGCTCATCAACCAGCAACTTGTTAAAGGGTGTTTCTTTCCCGTCGGTGAGCAGGCTTCTGAGTACAGCCAACGGGTAGCTATCTGCATCGTATACTGGCACAGTTGGCCATGTCATTCTCAGTTCTGGTTGACGGGCAAAATTGTCTTCCCAGTAGTAGCTTTTTATCTGGTCGATGTGACCGGGCTGTTTTTCCTGAAGCGGGATGTCGGGGCCGCGAGGAATTTCAGCAAAATATTTTTCTACCCACTCTTTGGCCTGTGCGGCATTAAAGTCGCCTGAAATGGTCAGGATAACATTGTTGGGAACATACCAGCGGCGGAAAAACTCCTTCACATCATCCAGTGTTGCGGCATCCAGGTCTGCCAGGGAGCCGATTACTTGCCAATTGTACGGATGACCATCGGGATATAGAGCCTTGTCGATGACATATTGGGCGTGGCCGTAGGGTCGGTTGTCCACTCCCTGACGTTTCTCGTTTTTGACAACCTGTTTTTCTTTGGCAAGAACGGGCTCGGTTACCGTGTTGATGAACCAACCCAGCTTATCGGCTTCGGCCCACAACATTTTCTCGAGCGCGTCTTTGGGCACGGTTTGGAAATAATTAGTGCGGTCGCGGCTCGTCGAGCCGTTGGCGCCAGATCCCCCAATGCGAGCGCTCAGTTTATCCAAGCCGCCTTTGCCAAGGTTTTCCGATTCCAGAAACAATAAATGCTCAAATAAATGAGCAAAACCGGTTCGACCAGCTTTTTCTCGGGCGGAACCAACGTGGGCGGTCAAGGCAACCGCGACAACGGGGTCTGAACGGTCGATATGCATTATGACTGTCAAGCCGTTGGCTAGTTCGAACGTCTCATAGGGAACCAAGCCTTGTTGTACTGCCGCGTTGTCTGCCGCATTATTTTCTTCGGGCGCTTCCGAGCAGCCAGCGAAAACAATTACTATTATAGCAGCAGCCGCCGTCTGAAATATACGTCTGAAATTAAAACCAAAAACTTGTTGCACGGTGATCTACTCCCAAAGAAATTAGTTCGAATGAACCTAGATGAGTAGGGCAATTTAAAACGACGAACCAGCTAAAAAACACGTTTTGCATTTTCGTTTGACGGGCCGTTTGTGCTGAATAACAATAGGTGCTTGTCAAATTTGTTTCGGATGTGGAATGATAATGTCTCTTGGGGGAGATACTTTATGGGTCGAGACTGTCCGTTTGATTTACCGAAGTTTGCGGCTTTGCCTAGGATGTGGGAGCTTCTGATCGCGTGGGATAGCTGGCGCGGTGATGATATAATACCACTCCGGTCCGAGGTAAAACTCTCGGATATCAACAATTTTCTGAGCCATACCATGTTATTTGATATGGAAGTCCCGGATCGCATTCATTGTAGGTATGTGGGGTCGGTTTTCCATGAAATTTACGGTCAGGATTTTACTGGCCAAAACTATTTGGATGTGACTGCCTTGAAGGACCGGATTGTACGAGCTAAGAGATTGTTTGCCGCGGCCAATCAGCCATGCATCGCCGTATGGGCAGTAAAAGGCGAACAGGGGCGCGGCGGACTGCCCAGCGCCACCGGCGTGTCGATGCCGGTTAAGCCTACTGATCCAGACCAACCCATGCAGTTGATGCATGTGGTTGTACAATTGGGTAAAATTGTCTTTTCTGAATTGGCGAGCCAGGAAAAACGAGACAATGTACAACTTTCGGATCGTTTTTCTCTGATTGATATTGGGGCAGGGGTGCCAGGGGTTTCTTGACGATTCAATTTCCTATTTTAATTCCCATTGGGAAACAAATATTCTAACAGCAGTACGCCACAATTTTTAGCGACAGTTGGCTAAAACTGTAATATTACTTGTTGAGTGTAATAGAGGCGTTAAAGTGCACGGGAAATTTGCTGTGTAGATTAAATGCTCTGCAGCTGTGGCTGCTGTTTGACAATCGAGAAAATTGAGTTCGAGGGGGAATTATGGTTTTGAAACCGACAATTGCGAATCTTTTTGCGCGGTCACCAATTAAGCCACTTCAACGGCATATGGAAGTTGTTGGACGGTGTGCTGCGGAAGTCGTCACTCTTTTTGAATGCCTTATCAGGCAAGACGATTTGGCTGTCAAAGCTGCGGTAGATAAAATATTTTCCCTGGAGGGTGAAGCTGACGTTATTAAGCACGACCTGAGGGAGCATTTGCCCAAAAGCCTGTTTATGCCGGTGGAGCGCGGTGACCTTCTTAAAATTCTTGATTTACAAGACCAGATTGCAGATACAGCGCAGGATATTGCGGGTTTATTTCAGGTGCGCAAGTTTGAGGTGCCCGAGTCGTTTAATGAGCCTTTGATTGCTCTTGTTCGTCGCTGTATTGACGCGTGTGTTTTGTGCGAAAAAATCATAAACGAACTGGACGAATTGCTTGTTGTTGGCTTCCGGGGTAGGGAGACCGAGATCGTTAGCAACATGATTACGGAGCTGAATAAAATTGAGTCTGATACCGATCAAATGGGGACAGATTTGACACGCTTACTTTTCACCATGGAGGGTGAAATGAGCGACGTTTCTCTCATATTATGGTCGCGGCTGATACGGGATATTGGTGGACTGGCTGACTATGCCGAAATGGTGGGTAACCGGCTGCGCTTGTTATTGGCCCGATAAAAAACCCTGTCAAATAAATTACTCTTACCTGACCTGGAGATACCATGGAAATTATAGCGCAATATGGCACCGTCTTTATTGTCATAGCAGTCATATTTGGATTTTATATGACTTGGGGCATCGGTGCTAATGATGTGGCCAATGTCATGGGAACATCAGTGGGGTCTGGTGCGATTACGGTGGGTACCGCGATCATTATTGCAGCCATTTTTGAGTTTGCTGGCGCGGCGCTTGCGGGCGGCCATGTTACTCAAACGATCCGAAAAGGGATCATTGATCCAACGTCAATAGCAGGCAATCCTGAAATCCTTGTGTACGGAATGCTGGCATCGCTTCTTGCGGCGGCTATCTGGTTAATGGTCGCGTCCAACAGAGGTTGGCCGGTATCTACAACGCACTCCATCATTGGCGCAATCGTTGGCTTTGCCATGGCGGGTATTGGCATGGATGCGGTTAACTGGTCCAAGATCGGCGAGATTGTCTTGAGCTGGTTAATCTCACCAGCGCTCGGGGCGGCGATCGCTTTTCTGTTGATGATGAGTATTAGAACTTTGATCCTAAACACGGATAACCCGTTCCGGCGTGCCCAGATATGGGGCCCCGTTTACATATTCCTTGTTGGTTTTATTATTTCATTGGTGACGGTGTTTAAGGGGTTAAAACATCTGGATTTGGAACTGTCTATTGAGCAAAGCTTCGCCACAGCATCCATATTCGGGCTGCTAACGGCGGCGATAGGGTGGGCCATGATCCAGCGGGTGAAGGTGGATGAACAGGCTGACAAAGAATACCATTTTGCCAGTGTTGAAAAAGTTTTCACGCCGATGATGATTTTCACAGCTTGTGGTATGGCGTTCGCTCATGGTTCGAACGACGTGGCTAACGGCGTAGGCCCTATTGCGGCGGTTGTTGGGATAGTTGGTAGCGGCGGCGAAGTGATGCAATCGTCAGGGCTGCCCTTGTGGATCCTGATATTGGGTGGCGTTGGAATTATCGTCGGCCTCGCTACATACGGTTATAAAGTTATGCGGACTATCGGCACCAAAATCACGGAACTCACACCGACCAGAGGTTTTTGCGCCACTATGGCGGCAGCAGCGACGGTCGTTTTGGCATCTCGTACCGGCATGCCTGTTTCAACCACCCATATTGCGGTCGGCGCGGTTGTCGGCGTTGGCATGGCGCGTGGTGTTGGCGCCATAGACCTGCGGGTTGTTACAGGCATTGTTATGTCGTGGATAATAACCTTGCCTGTGGGCGGCCTTCTTGCCGCGCTTTTCTTCTTTATCCTACGGTCGATCTTTTCATAAGGTCGACCCCATCAGTTGTTTGAGTTTGTTACTGCATCACTGGCGAGTGTTTGATTAATGAATTCAAGAAGAGGCTCTCGAGCAGGTTCAAAAGCGATGAATCCGTCGCCGTGCCCGACCATGAAGCCGTAGCGCGTTAAACCTGAACTATAAACAATTGTGTAATTTTTGATTTTAACAAAATTCTGCCATACGCCGCCGTCTTCTGAGGGTCGGGTATGGCCCACCATAAAGGGTGTCCCTTTTTTAACGCCAAGTACGCGGCGGAAGTTTTTGATGTCGCCTTTGGTGTATCCCATGGAAAAACCAGGCCTAATCACCCTGTTGTGCGTTACTTCATATGCATAGCCCTCAAGCTTGGCTAAATCTATCAACGTTTCATAGGAAACCGGGCCGCGAGTCGGTGCGGCGTGGCTGGCAATAAAGGTATCCGCTTTAATTATGTAGGGAAGTGCGAGAAAAAACCTTTCCACTTCATCCCGGTATGTTTGGCCCCGGTTTTCGATCAGAAATTGTTCAAATAATTTCCCCTGCATCACGTTTGCTTTGGAAACATCCGCAGAAAAAGATTCGTGATTGCCGCGCAGCATGAACATATTTTTGGGGAAGCGGTTTTTTAACTTCATGACCAAGTCCAGCATCAGTACAGAGCTCTCCATATTGTCCAATTGCCGGTCTTCATCACTGTGGATCATGTCGCCGAGCAAAATCAGGCAAGTGTGACCACTCTCCATGCCCGCCAAGCCCTGTGGAAGGGCAAGGATTTTCAGTAAATTGTCCACTTGCCCATGCAGATCCCCGACGACAATCGGTGTGACTGCAGCCGGCAATTCTACAACAGCGCCGCGCTCTCCCCACCTGTTGTTGGGTCGATAACATTCCTGAGCGAGAGCCTGATTGGTTTGTTTGATAGTGCTTAATGCAGCAGGTGTTGCAAGTGGTGTGATGGCGCCGCCGAAAATGTCACAGATACGGCCCAACACCTGGGCACGCATGTCTTGCAGTACATCAAGGTCGTTATTGTTGACTAGAGCTTGCACGGTAATTTTTACTGTCGAATTCTTTCGGTCAACAAAAAGGACACCCTTGGAATTATGTATGGTAATCGGTTCTTTCGTTAGTTTGTTTGGCAAGTTTAGCGAGTTTGAAATTTCGGCGTTTGCGCCCAGCTTGACATTTGAGTTCGCTTTCAGATGAACTATGCCACCGTCACCTGCGATAAATTTCTGAACGTTGATAAGCGACCAGTCTCGAGGAAAGTTTTTTACTGCCGCATTCATGGGAACATCGGGCAGCATAAGCAATTGCTGATCCCGGATTGTTAGATAAAACGGCCCTGAGCGGTAAGGAATTCGGGCGTTGTCACCAATTGTTTGCTTGTTTGTTGTAGGCATCATGGTTTCGATGCGCCTGCCAAATACCATCGAGTATAATTTGCGCGCACCTGCACCGGGCATGCTGAGCCAAGGGTCATTGGTTGGGTCAGCTTTAATCTCGGAGCAAAATTTCTGCGGTGGGGCGTCATATCCGTTTCTGACATGAACAGGCACACCTTGCCTGTGCAGATACTCGGCGATCTCTAGATAGGCGAGGCTTTGCGCATGAACAATTTCTGGAGTGAGGTTTGCTTCATAGGGAAATAAACCGGTTCGGGCACGTTCTTGACGCCAGCGGAAGGCCTTATCGGGCGGCGGTATCACAAACTCAAAAACGAATTTGCGGCGTTGGTTTTTTGAGGTTAAACCTGCATGATTTGGGGGTATCTTGACGCGGGATTTATCCATTTCAAGCGATTGAAACTCTTGCATCCAGCCGGGGTCAAAGACAGTCAGTGCATCGCGGTGCTCAAAATACGGGAAGCCCAAATGAATTTCACGTGGCCGAAATGTCAGCGCCGGATCCAGCCACCATTTTTTACTAAGATCCAGATACCCTTCCATCGGCCAACCGCGCAGGCGGCGCACAATTGTTGATTTGCCCGAGCCGGGCGGGCCGGTCACAAACAACTGTCGATATTTAACCCCCCGAGGCAGAAGCACGCCCCGGTAGTCATATATGTCCTCGCAGACCGTTAAATTGTTTTCGAAATCGGTGAGCATTGCTCATTATTCTCCTGCATATCAGAAGAATAGGGCATTGTTTGCGGAGGAGCGACCAAATTATTTGGCGCTTTCCGCAATTGCTATGTCTGGTTAGGGTGTTGTTCGCGAAGTAACCATACTGCTTGATTGGAGCAAGGTGCGGTCTGCATCTATAAAGTATCCGGTCTTTAGTCTTTTGCGAAAAGTTCTACGCTGGTTTCATCATTTTTTGCACGGGCTTCTTCCAGATTATCTCCGGTTATCGCGTAAAAGATTTGTTCAGCGACATTTGTCGCCTGGTCACCAATGCGCTCGATGTTTTTTGCTATCATCAGATAGTGGGTCAACTCACCAATATACTCTGGTGTTTCCATCATCCGGGCCAGAATTTTCCGATAAGTTAGATTATACATACTGTCGAGGGCTTCATCGCTCTCCCATACAGCGACAGCTTGCTCTGCGCTGCGTTTGACGTAAGCCTCAAGAACACTCTCTATCATCTGATGGGCTTCTATTGCCATTTTATCCAGCATTTCCGGCATGACAACAAGTGCGCCGTCAGAGAGGGCAAAGGTTCGCTTGGCAATGTTTTTTGCATAGTCGCCCATGCGTTCGATCATTGTCGTCATCTTCAAGGCAGACACGACTTCGCGCAAGTCGTCGGCGACAGGTGCTCGGCGGGCAAAAACGCCAATTACAGCTCGTTCAGCCGTAATCTCCAATGCATCCAGTTTCTTGTCGGATAACCGGACCTCCTTGGCTTTTTCAATATCGAGATCACGCAGCGCCTGCATTGCTTCGCTTAACTGATTGGCGGCCAGGTCACCCATCTGGATAACAATCGAGCGGACTTCTTGCAGCTCATCGTCATAGGTACTTAAAATATGGTCGTTCATAGTTTTGGTCCTTACCCGATCCGGCCAGTAATATAATCGCGCGTACGATCTTCTTTTGGCGAAGTGAATATTTCAGTTGTATCGCCGTATTCAACCATTTCGCCCAGGTGAAAAAAGGCCGTTTTCCGCGAAATTCGTGCAGCCTGCTGCATGCTGTGGGTAACAATGATGATAGCATAGCGACCACTAAGTTCGTCAATGAGGGCTTCAATTTTGGCTGTCGCTATGGGGTCAAGAGCAGAGCAAGGCTCGTCCATGAGTATAACTTCCGGGTTAACTGCAATAGCACGCGCGATACACAGCCTTTGTTGTTGCCCGCCAGAAAGTGCAGTGCCAGAACTATCAAGACGGTCCTTCACTTCCTGCCACAATCCTGCTTTTTCTAGCGAGGTCGTAACGATCTCGTCCAGATCGGTACGATGAGCCGCAAGTCCGTGAATGCGCGGGCCGTATGCAACATTGTCATAAATGGATTTGGGAAATGGGTTTGGTTTCTGGAACACCATCCCAACGCGCGCGCGCAGTTGCACAACATCGATTCCGCTGGTGTAGATGTTTTCGTCTTCCAGCAGAATTTCGCCAGTAACATGGCAAATTGGAATCGTGTCATTCATGCGGTTAAGGCAGCGCAGGAATGTAGACTTGCCACAACCTGACGGTCCGATAAGCGATGTGACCTTGTCAGCATACAAGTCCAAATCAATGTCTTTAATAGCATGATTATCGCCGTAAAAAACATTTACGCCTCTAGCCGCCATTTTAGGTTTAGCTTGTATAGCTTCCGGGCCTGTCTCTGCTGGTGCGCTGTTCATATTTACCACTTTTGTTCAAATTTTTGTCGTAGCCAAATGGCTATGCCGTTCATGGCAATAAGGAAAAAAAGCAACACCATGATTGCGGCGGACGTTTTTTCCACAAATGCGCGCTCGGGGCTGTCAGCCCAAAGGTAAATCTGCACTGGTAGAACCGTTGCTGCATCGTTAATGCTGCCGGGAATATCGACGATGAAGGCAACCATGCCAATCATCAATAAAGGAGCGCTTTCACCGAGGGCCCGGGCCATGCCGATGATAGTGCCTGTCATAATGCCGGGCATCGCTAGCGGTATGACATGATGGAAAACCACTTGCATAGGCGAGGCACCCAAGCCGCGCGCTGCGTCCCGAATAGACGGCGGCACCGCTGCAATTGATGCGCGAGACGCTATGATTACAGTAGGTAATGTTAATAGGGCAAGCGTTAGTCCGCCAACGATGGGGGCTGATCGCGGCATGCCCATCACACTGAGAAAAACCGCAAGACCTAGCAAGCCGAACACAATGGATGGCACGGCCGCCAAATTGTTGATGTTAATTTCGATAATATCCGTAAACCGGTTTTTCGGAGCAAATTCTTCCAGATAAATAGCAGCACATAAACCAATAGGGAATGCAGTCAGCAGTGTGACCATCAGGGTAAAGGCCGATCCGACTATGGCACCCCATACACCGGCTAGCTCAGGTTCGCGAGAATCGCCGCCGGTTAGAAACTGGCTATGGAAATTCAGTGATATTCGATCATCGTTTTGCAGTGTCTGTAGCCAGGAAAGTTCGTTGTCTTTTACTTTTCTGTTGGCTTCCGGCAGAGAAATATCGATGTTACCTTTGATAACTTGATCAATATCGTCAGATGTTAGCAGCTCAACTCGCTTGGTTGTCCCAATCAAGGCAGGGTCGGCCAGGATCATGTTACGAAGTTGTGCCCGGGCACCAGTGCTGACAATTCGCAGCAGCGTGCGCGTGTCGCGGCGACCTTTCACTTCAGGGAATAGCTCCTGCATCGAGGTTTGAATCAACCGCAGCATATTGGTCTTGCGAACCTTTTCTGTGAATGCTTCCGGCGACAAGCTAGTTGGGTCACCCAGTAGGTCGGCGCTGAAAGTTACGTCGATGCTGACACTGGTTTGCACAAAACCGTATGCGCCGTTTTTGACGATGTTTCCCAGCAAAAATACCAGAAAAAGAACTGATATGACTACCGCGCCAAGCCCCAGAGACTGGAAAATTCGCTCACGGCGATAACGACGAGCAATGCGCGCCTGCATAGCGCCGGATTTCCAGTCAGTCGGGCCAGTGGAGAGTTCGGCGTGTGGTACATTTCGTTCAGTCATAGGCTTCGCGGTACTTACGCACCATCCTCAGGGCAGCAACATTAAGCAGCAGAGTGATTACAAACAACGCCAAGCCAAGTGCAAAAGCCGACAATGTTTTGGGACTATCGAATTCCTGATCACCGGTAAGAAGCGCCACGATTTGAACTGTCACCGTAGTAACAGCTTCCAGCGGGTTTGCTGTCAGGTTCGGGCGCATGCCCGCGGCCATTACCACAATCATGGTTTCGCCGATGGCCCGACTTATGGCCAGAAGGAAGGCTCCAACGACACCCGGCAAAGCAGCCGGCAACAAAACCTGTGTGATGGTCTCGGCTTTGGTGGCACCGAGCGCAAAGGAGCCGTCTTTCAGGGATGAGGGTACTGCGGTGATGGCATCGTCTGACAGCGAAGAAACGAACGGAATAATCATCACGCCCATAACCAGACCAGCAGCGAGGGCGCTCTCGCTTGCTACATCAACACCGATGGCCCCGCCTGCGTCCCTTAGCATTGGGGCGACTGTAAGGGCGGCAAAAAATCCGTAAACCACGGTGGGCACGCCCGCTAATATCTCGAGTACTGGCTTGGCCACAGCGCGCACGGTGCGGTTGGCGTATTGTGTTAGATAAATCGCGGCAAACAATCCAATGGGACCAGCAACAAGCATCGCCAACGTGCTAATCAGGAATGTGCCTGCAAATAGTGGAATTGAACCAAAAGCCCCGACGGACGCCACTTGATCAGCACGTAGGGCTGTTTGTGGGCTCCAATGTAATCCAAAAAGGAAATCTTGTATTGGTACTTGCTGGAAGAACCGTAGGCTTTCAAAAATCAGCGACGCAACAATTCCAAGCGTAACGACGACAGCGAGAAAGGAGCTCGCTGCCAGCGCGACGCTTATTGTTTTTTCAAAGCTATTTCTGGCCCGGTAATCTGCGTGAGTTCTACTATTTGATAAATAGTACCCTAACAACCCTACAGCAAGAGTTAGCGAAAAAGTTGCCCACAGGCCTTTATTGTAAAGGCTTGAATACTTGTCTGCCGCAGCCAGAATATTGGCGTCTGTTGTGCTGGCCTCGCCGTGTTGGACCGCTAATTGTATCCTGTTTAGGATTAAAGATATTTGGTCGCCGCTTACATTTTTTACAGAATCTGGCAGCCCTGCGACGACTAGATTTTCTATAACCGTTTCACCACCAATTATCCAAAGCAAAAACAGGAAAAGGCAGGGCGCAAAAACCCGCACAGCCGCGTAGTATCCGTGGTAGCGCGGTAGCGAATGAAGCTGCTGTGTGGCGCCGCCAACAATGGCAACTGACTTTTGCCGGACCAAGGCAAAAGAAATCATCGCCATAACGGCGATCACAATAAAAATCGTAAAATTCGTCAAGTTCTTAGGCCCTTATTATGCAGAACTGCGAAAAGTAAGCCACCGACGCGTCAATGGCTTACCTTGTTGTTCGTTGACATCAATTGAGTTTTAGCTTGGTTAGGTTTTGTACGTCGCTTTGGAAAGTAGCGCGCTCGCTATCGGGCAGCGGAATCAAGCCGCGATCAGTCAAATACCCAAGGTCACCGGCAGCATTATCGCCGATCATTTCAGCCATGAATTCCTGCAGACCTGGCACAATGCCTACATGCGCTTTTTTGCCGTAAATGAAAAGAGAGCGGGAGATAGGATAGGCACCGTCTGATATAGCATCAAAGGTTGGTTCCTGTGCTGTCTTACCGCTCTTTGAAACCGGATAAGCCTGAATAACGTCGGCGTTTTGCTCCAGAAAACTAAATCCGAAAATCCCTATGACCTGCTCGTTCGCTTGAATTTTTTGAACGATCAAGTTGTCATTTTCACCAGCCTCGATAAAAACACCATCTTCGCGAATGCCCCGACAATATGCTTTATAGGTTCTTTTGTCGGATTTTTTAAGCGCCTTCATGCCCGTAAAGGTTTTGCAGCCGCCTTCGATTGCAAGTTCATTAAATGCATCACGAGTACCCGAGGTTGGCGGCGGACCCAAGACCTGAATTTCCAGGCTTGGAAGGTTTGGGTTGACCTGGTTCCAGGTTTTATAGGGATTGGGGACCATATTGCCCAACCCGCCTTCAGTATTAGGGGCAGGGACCTGGGCCGCTAGAGCAAGATACAGATCGCGCAGGCTAAACTGCATAGGTTCGGCGTTTTTGGACGCTGCTAAAACGATGCCGTCAAATCCAATTTTCACTTCAACAACTTCATCCACACCGTTCTTGTGGCACAGATCTAATTCAGATTGTTTGATTCGCCGCGACGCGTTGGCTATATCAGGGTGCGAGGAACCCAAACCAGCACAAAATAACTTCATTCCGCCGCCGGTGCCTGTAGATTCTATGATCGGCGTTTTGAAATTTGTAGTGTTGCCAAATTCTTCTGCTGCCGCTGTCGCGAACGGGAAAACTGTGGACGACCCGACAACCCGAATTTGGTCCTGTGCGAACGCGCCAGTGCTGGAAGCACCAAATAGGGCGATGACTGCCACTGCTGCATATTTTGAAAAGTTTCTCATTGTCATTTTCTCCAAACCATTAATCAACCTATTTTCAGATGTGATAGTTGGCTATTGTTACAGTTTGATGATTTTAATTAGCTATTTGTTATATATGGGCAATTCGGCAAAATTAGCTGTCGGATTACGGGTTTTACCAATCAACCTGGAAGCGGAAACTGAGTGTGTCGACACTGTTTTCGCCGTCCGAGCCATTGAGAGACACATCAAACGCGTTTTCAATTTCATTGTGGCTGTAGTTCGCGGTTACGCGGGTATGACGGTTCAAGTACCAGTTTACGCCTAGAAGATAAGTATCCTGCTCTCCGCCGTATACACCGTCACTGGTCAAATCAACTCGGTCAAACTTGGCCGCAATTTGCCACGCGCCAAAACCGCCTTCGTTCATTGGGCGATTAATTTTAGGCCGATCCCAAATACCTTTTTTTAGATTCAGCGGCTGTTTTTCGCCGGTTAGGTAATATCCGACCTCAAAATAGCCACCGTAAAATAACGCGTCGCGGCCGCCAGCGCCCGCATTATTGGCTTCAGTGATACCAATCTCGGATGCAGCATGAAATGATCCATACTGTACAGCGGATTCAAACCCGTAGAACAGGTCTTCATCAGCTATTTTATTGGTTGCAACAAATCGCGGGCTCAGGTGAGAATGTGCCCGCTGGCGGTACCGCAGCGGCGCTTCATCTTTGGTGTTGCGGTAGCGCGTGGAAGCGCCAAGTAACCATGCGCCGTTTTCCATTTCGCCGCCGTATGTAGCGCGGGCTGCGAAAACTTCGCTTTCGTTTTCAGCATTAGAATCTGCATTGCCCTTAAAAGCACCAAGCTCAAGCGACCAGTTATCGCCGCCTGTTATGTATCCGATACCAAAATGGCGGTCAAAACCAAAGGCATCAGTAAATGCGGCACGTTCCAGAAACGTGATGTGTTTCAAAGAGGTGATCTCTTCCAGGGAATTATTGGATTTGAAATGGCCAAACCGAAACTTACCAAAATCGCTTTTGTATTCGATGTAGGCATCTTCAATCGATACGTCGTTGTCTGCGAAGTCTGCGACCAGTCGGTATCCGATATTTTTCCAGGCCTTGCCTTCAACGGCAAGTCGCGCTGAACGAAATTCTGTCGCTCTCATGTTTGTCGAATCATCATCATCGGATATAATTCCGAAATCAGAGAGGATGCGCCCTCGAACATTAAACTCGAATAGGCCATCAGGCGTTGCAAGAGCAAAGCCCGGTTCTGCCTTTGTAATAACCGGCGTTTTTGCTGCTACAATGGTTTCTTTTTGCGCGGCAGGTGCAACAGCTATCGGCGTTGCGACTTGTGCTTTTTCCAATTGTTCGATGCGTTTTGCTAGCATTTCAAGCTGTGCTTTCAGCTCTGAAACCGATTGAGCGGTGGCGGACGGGGCTATAAACGCCGTCAGTGCGGTTGCTGCGAGCAACGACGCGATGCGATAACGTGCCATATGAGTAGACCTTTCCCTGCTAAGGCGTTGGCGACGTTTTCCTGCAATTCAAATAAGGAGCACGTCACAAAATCTATATGTTTCCGAGCAGCAATATTTCTGCCGGTGATCTGGTGATAACTGCGGCGTATTACAGTTTTATGACAATTGTTACAGTTGGGTTTCTGATTTATGACATTGGACCAAAGGGGGCGCAGTATAGCTGAGGACGGCCCATAAACTCGGGCACCAGTCTATTTGAAAAATAAAGAAAAAAATGGTGCCGGCACCATGTGGTCTGGGGATCACGAGTAATTCTATCTATATGCAGTTAAATTGTTTTGTTTCAAAGATTTAACTGTATGTCGGGCACCCTGTAAGCTAGTCGATTCTATCAGGTCTAATCAGGTGATTTTGGTGCGAGTGCGCCAATTTTTACGCAAAAGACCGATAGGAGATACCCATGGCTACATACAGAAAACGCGGCAACGGATGGCGCGCAGAAGTAAGAAAACACGGACACTATTTTTCATCAAGCTTTAGCACAAAAGCACAGGCAAGAGACTGGGCAATGCAAAAAGAGGTGGAAATTGTCGAAGGCAAGATCGAAGAGGCATTGCCGCATCTGCTAGTTCGCGAAGCTTTTAAGCGATACGCAACTGAAGTGTCACCAGGGAAGGGGGGGCACGGCGGGAGATCATACGGCTGAAATCATTGTGCAGGGAGCCATTGGCTACGGTTCTTCTTTCAGACCTCAAAACCCAACATATGGCCACCTACCACGACAAGCGTTTGCACTCAGTTGCTCCGGGCACGGTTAACAGAGACCTCAGCTTGATGCCAGCGGTTTTCACTCGGGCTCGTAAGGAATGGGGCTGGCTTAAAGAGAACCCAATACGCGACTTGGAGCTTCCTAAACCGCCACGCCCTCGCGAGAGGCTCATTTCCCAGGAAGAAATCAGGCGGGTTATTTTAGCCCTTGGTTACCGGGACGACCGACCTGTTCAGACAAAGTGTGAGTTGGTGGGGCTGTTTTTTCTGCTCGCACTGGAAACGGGTATGCGTCTGGGGGAGCTATGCAGAATGACCCATACATCTATGCATCTAGATAAGAGATATGTTCAGCTTATCCAAACAAAGAACGGTGACCGGCGGCAGGTGCCACTCTCAACACGTGCGATTGAACTGTGTTCTCAGTTCAGGACAACAAATTGTCGCGTATCGGCTGCGGTTGCCGGGGAACTGTTTCGCAAGGCACTTAAACAGGCAGAGGTCACAAACCTTCATTTCCACGATACACGCCACGAGGCGGTTACGCGCTTGGCCCGCAAGCTGGATGCACTCGCTCTCGCCCGCATGATAGGGCGCCGTGACCTCAAAAGCCTGATGATCTACTATAACGAAAGCGCGACAGAGCTTGCAGAGATGTTGAAGTAAAGATTTTGAGCTGCCCCCGGGTAAAACGAGGGCAGCGTCCTAAATATTTCTAGGCTCTGATTTTAATCATCACTCAACATTGGGAGTTGTAGGACTATTATTTTACGACTGATAAGTTTATACAGATATCATAATATGTTGTTATGTATGGCATAAAATAAATACTGACTCATTATGAATGACGTAAATATGTAGTACCATAGTGTCGCAACTTTGAAAGATACTATGATGCCCGTAAAGCAAACATTGGAATAAAGATCAAGCTGGGCGGCTTTAAAAAGCTGGAGTGGTGGTTAGCTCATTTGCAACCTGCCACTTGGAAAGGCGGGCAGACTACAGGGCCATAAACAGCGCGCAGGCCCTTTGAATGGAACAGCCCGAACACACTGGTATGGCCCTCGGTGGGGAAAACTTCGGTTTTCAGTGTAAAGCCCGAAAGCGCTTTACTGCGCAGAAGTGCATCCATCCTGTAAACGTTGGAAACATAGCGTTTATGAGGTTCTGCGATTTCTTCCGTTCCGCCAACGGCCATATAAACGCTGGCGTTCAGTGTATCATGGGTTTTCAGAAAATCGCGGGCATAGGAAAAAGTGATTTCATTATCCCACCAAAGCGCGGGACTGCCAAGCACGTAGCGATTGAAGGTTTCAGGCTTGTTAAACAGCACATACAGGCCAAAAAGCCCGCCGAGCGAATGACCAAAATAGCCGCTTTCTTCAGGCACGGTACTGTATGTGTTGTTGATAAAGGGCTTGAGCTCATCCTGTATGAAGGCCAGAAACTCGGCTGCACCGCCCATTTTTTTACCAGTGGTGATCTGGGCAATGCCTTCAATCGGAATGTTATAAGGCCCGCGTTCCATTTCGCTTGGTGTCAGGTCGCGCTGGCGTAAATAAAGCGAATGGAAAACCGTATCAACCGGGTATCCGATCCCGACAATGATAAACCTTGGCAATTCTGCAAGTGTTTGCATGCTTCGGGTCATTTCAGAGATTGGAATGCCACCGCTTGCATCGGTCATATAAAGGACTGGGAATTTCTCTGAACCGTCCTTTTTGCTTACAGGGATCAGCACATGAATTTCATATGTTTGACCATTGAATTTTGATATTAATTTGTGGGTTTGAACGGGAGGGAAATGATAAGGTGTTTTATCTTCCAGCGATTGGCTGGCCTGTGAGGTTTCGGACTTGAATATTTCACCATTGGCGCTTGAAAATGCAGGAAAGAGAAACAGTAATAACAAAAAAACGCTACCGAACCCTTTTTGGCCCAGAGATAAGGCCACTTTACGCCCGCAGTTTTGTATAATCATCTCGTTAACCCTTTCCTGGGTTGCCCGTATTCAGGAGCGCTTTTTCTCTCTGAAAGCGCCCCTTTCCGTTGAAACGGAAATTGTTACTTCTGACCTTCAAAGACTATTCCAGATGAAGATGCTTGTGAGCGTTATTTTCTTTGGCCATCGCATACATCGCCTGCCCATCAACAATACCGCTAATCGAGCCATCGGGATTGTAGCCAAAAAGCGGTCCATGTATGATAGCAAACATAATGGTGCCGCCCGGCGAAGTTGGCATATGGCTGGCGCCCGCAGGCTCGTAGCCATAATTTCCCTTGGATCCTCTGTCATCATCATAGCCGAATTCGCCTTCCATGATATAGACCTCACTTGAGCCGATATGGCCATGGATTGGTGCATCGTTACCGGCTTCCACTTTCAAAAACATGGTGAAACCGCCGGTGTCTTCCTTCAGGTGCATTAATTTGAAAAACGTTCCCTCTATAACCCAGGGTGTCCAGGGGATTGTATCCGGATTGATAAAGACCGGATGCTCGTGGGTTGTTGTCTTAACGATTGATGTATCAACTTTTTGCAGCTTCATGGCAGCGTCCTTTTTTATTACCTGTGTCAGTTTGCAAAACTATCGTTAGCCGTTTTTGCTGTCATGACGAGAAACCCCTAAGCTTTTAAAAAGTTGCTCCTGAGTAATTCCCGCTATTGCAGATCAGGGCCTGGCGACGTGATATATTTCAGGATTGCGCATGGTTTTTTTCGGAGGTCTGAATGCAATTAATTGGTAAAACAGCTCTTATTTCCGGGGCAGCTTCGGGGATAGGAAAAGCAACGGCTTTAACCTTCGCCAGTGAAGGCGCCCAAGTGTTGTTGGGCGATATAAACTTTGACCAGGCCGAAAAGCTGGCAAGATCAATCGGGGAAAATGCACAGGCCGTACCTTTGGATGTTAGCAGCGAAAACAGTTGGCGCGGTACTTTGGCGGATGTTGAACGAAATCCAGGCCACCTTGACATACTGGTGAACTGTGCGGGTATCGGTATAGCAGGTAATTTTGAAGAAACCTCGCTGGTAGATTGGCAGAAGGTTATGGACGTAAATCTAACAAGC
>JAJFIU010000006.1 GCA_021774695.1 Alphaproteobacteria bacterium
TGCGCTCGCAAATTTTCTCAACATCAGGAATAAAACCCATATCGAGCATGCGGTCAGCCTCGTCGATCACAAGAATATCTATGCCGTTCAGCAGCAGTTTTCCGCGCTCAAAATGGTCGAGCAGGCGACCTGGTGTGGCAATTAACACATCTGCGCCGCGGTTCAGGGCTTTTTCCTGTTCGGCAAAGTTAACGCCGCCAATCAGCAGCGCCATCGATAATTTGTGGTTTTTACCGTATTTTTCGAAGCTTTCCGCCACTTGCGCTGCAAGCTCGCGGGTTGGTTCCAGGATAAGCGACCGAGGCATGCGTGCTCGCGCGCGGCCCTCTGAAAGAATATCAATCATCGGCAAGGTGAACGAAGCAGTTTTGCCGGTACCGGTTTGGGCGATACCAAGAATGTCGCGGCCCATCAATATTTGAGGCGCGGCCTGCGCTTGAATGGGGGTCGGTTCAGTATAGCCCGCGTCTTTAACCGCCATTAATGTCGGTTCGCTAAGCCCAAGTAGTTCAAAACCCATTCTGTATCCCAACTGTAAACCTGTTCAATTTGCGCGCAGAATAGGCACGCACGGCTCAAAGTCAACGCTAGAGAAGGCTGCGGCCAATTCAAGCGACGTAAAACAGCCGCTAATGCCGCATTTATGTGACAGTAAACCTGGAAAAAGGAACTTAAATGTCCAACGCTTCCAGATTAGCCTCATTATCCCGGATAAACTCGAATCGTTTTTCTGGTTTTTTGCCCATCAAATTGTCAACCAGGGTGTTAACAACCGCCCGTTCGCCGTATTCTGCTGGCAAGGTAACACGCAGCAAGGTTCGGTTGGCCCGTGCCATCGTTGTTTCCTTGAGCTGCTTTGGCGGCATTTCACCTAAGCCCTTAAAGCGGCTAATTTCAATATTCGTCTTGCCCTTAAATTCTCGCTCCATCAACTCGTCTTTATGAGCATCATCGCGGGCATAAAAAACCGTGCCGCCTTTGGCAAGCCGGTACAAAGGCGGCTGAGCCAGATAAAGACGGCCATCTTTCACCAAGCCTGGCATTTCCTGAAAGAAGAAGGTCATCAATAAAGTGGCAATATGAGCGCCGTCCACGTCCGCATCGGTCATGATCACTACTTTTTCATAACGCAACGCGTCACTATCATAATGATCGCGAGTGCCGCAGCCCAGTGCCATGATGAGATCGCGTATTTCCAGATTGGCAGCAATTTTATCGCGGGTGGCAGACGCCACATTAAGTATTTTGCCTCGAATAGGCAAAATCGCCTGAGTTTTACGGTCGCGGGCCTGCTTTGCAGATCCGCCTGCGCTGTCGCCCTCAACGATATAAATCTCTGTGCCTGCGGAACCATCGCTAGAACAATCAGTCAGTTTGCCGGGCAGGCGCAGCTTGCGTTTGTTCACGGCTGTCTTGCGCTGAATATCTTTCTCTTGTTTACGCCTAAGTCGGTCCTCGAACCGCTCCAGCGCCCAGGTCATCAGGCTATTGGCTCGTTCAGGTTGGTCACCCAGCCAATGATCAAAAGCATCGCGAATGGCATTTTCGGTCAGGCGTTGAGCCGATGCTGTTGAAAGCTTATCTTTGGTTTGCCCCTGAAACTGGGGATCGCGGATGAACACCGACAGCATCGAACAGGAGGCACCGCACACATCGTCGAGCGTAAGGCCAGCGGCTTTCTTGTTGCCCGCAAGGTCAGCGTGCGCTTTAAGGCCGCGCAATAGAGCACTTCTCAGGCCAATTTCATGGGTGCCGCCCTGCGGAGTGGGAATGGTATTACAATAGCTGTTGGAAAAACCATCGCCGAATTCGGGCCAATGGATTGCCCACTCAACCCGGCCTTGCTCATCCGGGAAGGCAACCAGTCCCGAAAAGGCCTCTTGGGTTACACAGGCTCGTTTCTTCATTGTTTCGCCGAGATAATCAGACAGCCCGCCCGGGAAATGCAATATAGCCTCGGAAGGCGTCCCGTCACCGTCTTTGAGCAGCGCGGGGACGCATTTAAAACGTATTTCGACACCGCGAAACAGATAAGCCTTCGAGCGCGCTAGAGCATACACACGCGACGGCCTGAAACTGATTTTATTGCCGAATATTTCAGGGTCAGGCGAAAAGGTTGCCTTGGTACCGCGCCGATTGGCCACAGCACCCATATCTTCAAGCACACTCGTGGGAACACCGCGCGCAAAAGTCTGCCGGTACAACTTTTTATCGCGCGCCACTTCAACGCTGAGCCATTCAGAAAGGGCGTTGACCACAGAAACACCAACACCGTGCAAACCGCCCGAGGTAGCATAGGCGTCTGAACTGAATTTACCGCCCGAATGCAGCGTAGTCAAAATAACCTCAAGCGCAGACTTTTTAGGGAACTTGGGGTGCGGGTCCACAGGAATGCCACGTCCATTGTCACTGATGGAGATCGAACCGTCTTCATGCATGGACACATTGATGCGGTTGGCGTGCCCGGCCACAGCTTCGTCCATAGAATTATCAAGCACTTCAGACACCAAATGGTGCAGTGCGCGCTCATCGGTGCCACCAATATACATGCCTGGTCGCTGGCGAACCGGCTCCAGCCCTTCAAGAACTTCAATATCTTTTGCGGAATAATCGGTCTTGGTCTGTGATACTTCAAACAGGTCGCTCATTGCCCCACCTACATTGTTAACGACAAAGAGTTAGCCCCTGCGCAAGGCCGCGTCAAGCAGGAGCCTTTGTTTTGTATGGCTTTTTAAAAATTACTATATGTTGTGTTGTCATAGGGAAAAAAATCATATATTTTGTGTTTCATCGTCTAGTTGAATAAAATACACGGTGCACCATTAATCTTTTTTAAAGAGTGTGACTCTAATCTAGGGTGGGGTCAAAAAGGGGCAGCTTATGGCACAGTCAATAGCAGCGAATTTCTGGAACCGCGTGACGCATTCCTTCGGGGGCTCCCTTGAAGGACATGCCAGCACCAGCAACACGGCGCCTTCGGTTGGTGACCGCTACGCGCAAACAACCCAAGGCGCGCCGGTGTGGATTGTTGAAAATATACTGAGCGTGACGGCAAGCCGCTACCCGCTTGTGCGCCTAACCAGCGAAAAATACCCTGATCTGTTGAAGATTGTGTCGGTTTCTACGCTCGCCGACCACGACGAGTTCACTCGCGCACATTGATCAACTTATCGTTTCGCGAAAGACTCTAATCGAACAGTTTATCGATGTCTTCTTGTGACTGTACATCTTCCTGCTCGGCTTCGGCAACTTTTGTCACCACGACTGCCTCAAGTTTACCGTGAATTATCTGATT
>JAJFIU010000051.1 GCA_021774695.1 Alphaproteobacteria bacterium
TTGGATGGTTTAACAGACCCTCCGTACAATATGGGAATGATTTCGCCTTGTTGCCCAAAGTGCTTTTCCAGCGCGGCTCGGATTGCGGCATGCACAATCGCCACATCATCCGCGGTTGGTGTGCGTCCTGTACCAATTGCCCAAACAGGCTCGTAGGCAATGACGGTATTTGTCACAAGCGCTGACGCAGGAATAGAGTTCTCCACCTGACCTATAACTATAGTGAGCGTATCTCCCGCATCGCGTTCCCTGTCGGTTTCACCAACACAAATAATGGCATTAAGCCCAGCGGACTGGGCGGCCGCCGCTTTACTGGAGACAAGTGTATCCGATTCGCCGTGGTCCGCCCGTCTTTCAGAATGGCCAACGATTACAAAGGATGCGCCAGCATCGGCTATCATATTTGCAGAGATATCGCCTGTATGGGCGCCGGATGCGTTAAAATGGCAATCCTGAGCACCAATATATAGGTCATCCGTTGCTGCGTTGGCAAACTGGTTCAACAGTGTGAAAGGCGGACAAATCAACACTCTGCAAGCAGGAGTTTTTTTACTCTGCAAAAATGATTGGAGGGCGTCAATTTGCTCAAAACTATGTTTTAAGCCGTTCATTTTCCAGTTACCTGCCACTATTGGGCTTGGTACCGCCATAGATACGCTCCTTGAATTAGGTAAACCGCCAAGTTTGGATGGGGCGGACGGCTAGTTGACCGTCTTCTGAAAATATGATTAGCAAATTTCAGGATTGCTGACCAGTCAAGTTAGCAATAAACGCAGCAAAAAAGCACTGAGGACGACGGATAATCGTTGTCGGGCTTGTGTTTCAGGATAGTCGGCGGTATGGATGCACAATTATATTTTTCTGGGTTTCCGGCATCACTAAACGGAAGTCTGTTTATCGAGTTCAAATAAGGGAGCAACAGCAAATGCTGCTCAAATTGCGTGGGGGTTTAAACTCCTTTTTTGTAACTATTTTGTTGGGCCTTCTGATTGCGGCGTTTGCTATATTTGGTATTGGTCCTGGTATGCTTAGTGGCTCCAACCAATCAGTGGCAAAAGTCGGCGATACAGAAGTATCCACAAACCGTTTCTTCGCTGCGGTTCAGCAGCGTGCACAGGCGCTACAAGCTCAGTTTGGTGCCGATTTCAGTACACCACAGCTTGTTCAGATGATGCAGCTAGACCAGCAAATACTAAATCAAATGTTGGTCGAGGCATCTGTTAAAGAACATGTTTCTTCGCTGGGACTTAGGGCTACAGACAAGCAAACAGTTGCTGAACTTCGGGGATTTGAAGCTTTTAACAATCTGGACGGTAGCTTCAGCCCGCAATTAATGCAGCAGACCTTGAGTAGAAATAATATCACCGAGAGCGAACTTCTGAATGACTTGCGCGCCGGTGTTGCCCGCCAGCAATTGATTGAGAGCTTCATTGTTGAAGATATGATTCCCAGAGATTTGGCGGCACAGCTGTATATATGGCAAGCCGAACGCCGACAGGCATCCTTGATCAACTTCGCCGCCACTGAAGTTGCCGACATTCCCGTGGCAACCGAAGAGGAATTGGCAGAGTATTATGAGGACAACAAGCAGTCATATATGACGCCAGAGCGACGCTCATATAATTACATTCTGTTAACTCCGGCCTATTTTGCCGCGCAAGTTGAAATTCCTGAGGGAACCATTGAAGCGGAGTACCAAAGCCGAGCAACAGAATTCGCGGCGTCGGAGCTGCGTACAGTTTTCCAGGTCAGTTTTGATAACGAACAAGAAGCGGCTAATTTTGTTGCGGCTGTCATCGGCGGTGCCGACTTCACGGAAACCGCAGTGGCCAGCACGGATTTTGCTGCCAACGAAATTGATCTGGGCGACAACACCAGGGCTGAGATTGAAGCCGAGTTTGATGCGGCAGCTGCAGATCTTGTTTTTTCCCTGGAGCAAAATAAGCCTTCTGCACCGTTTGAAGACATTGCGGGTTGGAGTGTGTTTATGGTGCCCACAATCACTGCGATTGAAGGTAAGCCATTCGAGACCGTGAAAGAGGAACTTGAACAAGCTTATAGAAGCGAAGAAGCGATTGATACTTTGTTTGATTTCCAAAATAGGCTCGATGAAACAATGGAAACAACCGGGGATCTAGCCGAGATTGCGGCAAGCATTGGTTTGCCGCTCGCGCAAATCAACGACGTTGATGCGCGCGGTCAAGGAATAGACGGCAACCAAATCGTTACGCAGCAAAATGAGTATATCATTCAATCTACAGTGTTCCGTGAGGAATTGGGTGTTGAGCCGACCATTACCGATTTGAACCCAACCGACGCAACCGCTGGCTTCTTCCTCTTTGATCTTGTCGATATAGCTGCTCCTGCCCAGCAGGAGCTTGAAACTGTTCGAGCCGCTCTAAGCAACGACTGGACGGGCAAAAAACGTCAAGAAAAGGCCGGAGAAATAGCTGAACTAGCAGTGCAACGACTAAAAAACGGCGAAGCGCCGGAACTGGTTGCAGAAGAACTTGGCGGCATTTCGTTTGATGCAAAAAATGTTGCCCGCACAGGGGATAGCAATTCGGGTGTAGCTGCAAATATTCGCAGATTAATTTTTGATCTGGAGGTAGGTTCTATCGATAGTGAGGCTGCGGCCGACGGAAACGGATATGTTGTTATCAAGGTGGTAGATGCGTCAGCGGGTAATCCTGAAGCTGCGGAAAACGCTGTAAACACTTTGCTGGACCAGTTGAACACTGATTTTCAGGAAGAACTGTTTGTCCAGTACCAAGCTTATTTGAGCGGGCGTTTTCCGGCTGAAGTAAATAGTCTTTTAATCCAACAATTGTTTAGTCCTGAAAACTTTCAACAGTGAATCCAAATATAGACTTTGACGAATTTTCTCGTCGCTATGTACTCGGCGAACCTCAAGTATTGTTCCGGTCACTGGTCGCAGATTTGGATACCCCTGTTTCTGCTTTTATGAAGGTGACCAAGGGAGAAAAATATTGTTGCCTTCTTGAGTCGGTAGAAGGCGGCGATACCCGAGGTCGCTATTCGATAATTGGGCTGAAACCCGACATCATTTGGCGCAATGACGGCAGGACGACTGAAATTTGTCGGTCAGTCCTTGAAGGTGTTGAACCTGTTTATGAGAAAATGAGCGGCGAACCTCTCGACTGCCTACGCCAACTTATTGATGATAGCCTTATTGAGTTGCCACACCCGTTGCCCCCAATGGCAGCGGGGCTGGTCGGCTACATGGCCTACGATATGGTTCGTCAGATGGAAGACATCGGCCCTGCCCGGCCTGACCCGCTTAATTTGGCCACATCCATATTTATCCGACCTACCGTTATGGCAATATTCGATAGCGTGACCAATCTGGTTACTATCGTGACGCCAGTGCGACCTCGAAGTGGATATGATGCCCGCGCAGCGTTTGACGACGCGCAATTGCTTATTGATCAGATGCTAGACCGACTGGACGCGCCGCTACCTTTAACTGAATCAGTTTCCGCGCCGCTCATTCAGGAACCGGTGTCAAACACGCCGAGGCAGCGCTACCTTGAGATGGTGGAAAAGGCGCAGGACTATATTCTTAAGGGCGATATATTTCAGGTTGTTCTCAGCCAACGGTTTACTATGCCCTTCGAACTACCTGCATTTTCGCTCTACCGCGCGCTGCGCCGCACTAATCCGTCGCCTTTCATGTATCATTTGGCCTTTGACGATTTCTCCATCGTTGGCTCAAGCCCTGAAATATTAGTGCGATTAAGGGACGGTGAAATCACAATCCGTCCAATTGCAGGCACACGCCCACGCGGAACAGATGTGAGTGCTGACAAGGCACTAACAGATGAATTACTGACAGATGAAAAAGAATTGGCCGAGCATCTGATGTTGTTGGACTTGGGCCGCAACGATGTGGGGCGTGTTGCAAAGGCTGGGACAGTCGAAGTAACCGCACGCAATACGGTCGAATATTACTCTCACGTGATGCATATTGTCTCCAACGTGGTCGGAGAGATTGATCCAAAGTATGATGCGATTGATGCATTATCAGCCGGTTTTCCTGCTGGTACAGTCTCTGGTGCGCCGAAAATTCGGGCGATGGAAGTGATTGATGAGTTGGAAATTGAAGCCCGCGGCCCATACGCTGGAAGCGTCGGTTACTTCAGCGCCAACGGCTCGATGGATACGGCGATTGTCCTTAGAACCGCGATTGTTAAAGACGGCGAAATGCACGTGCAGGCGGGCGCTGGTGTGGTTGCAGACAGCGACCCAAAGGCCGAGTATGAGGAATGCGTCAATAAGGCACGAGCCTTGGTTGTTGCGGCGAAAGAGGCGCTCCGGTTTGCTTCATCCAACCGGGGCTAACCGCCATTTTTGACGATTTTATATTCTTCATTGACAATTTGTTCGGCCATAACCTGGCTTAGGGGAACTAACCGGAAGCCTTTGAACTCGAGCGTTCCTTGCCATTTTTTTAATACTGACAGTGTTTCCGGGTAAGGGTGCCCAATGGCAATCGCATAGCCTCTGAGTTTCGCGATTCGTTCGGTGGTAGCCAGTTGGCGATTGATATAATCAGCATTGCGCTCGTTATCGAGAAACACGTCTCTGGCCAAAAAAGGCACATCAATCGCCTTGGCAGCTCGTTTGCCGACACTGTTGGGGGTCGTAAGGCTATCTACAAATAACAGGCCGTCGCGACGCAAGCGCGCCATTAACCGCACCATTAAAGCCGGATCTTCGGTGAGCATGCTTCCCATGTGATTGTTTATGCCAACATATCCACTAAATCTGGATAAGTTCCATTCCATTCGTTGGCCGAATTCTTCGAAACTCAGGCCTTTTAACAGAGCGTTTTTGCCTGGATCCGCCGTCTCCCTGTGGGACTGCATCGGCAAATGGACCAACAATTCATGCCCCGCTTTTTTGACGCTCGTGGTCTGCGCTTCCAGATTGTCGGCATACGGAAGGAATGCCAACGTGTAAGGTCCTGGCAAAGCCGCCAACTCGTTGCTGGCTTCCTCATCTAGACCTAGATCATCAATGATAATAACGATTTTGGGAGAAATAGTTGCCTCAGGTTTAGCCGCAAACTGCCGCCAAGCGGGTTCTTTAACATAGGGTACGGCCGCGCTTATGTCTTTTAGCGACACCTCAACCTTCGACCTGTCACTGCTTTGATATTCTTCAATAATCGCGACAATGTCTTTGTCGGCAATTTCAAGCTGTGTCACGCCCTCGTCGGCAGGCCCACGCAGATAAAGCGCGAACATTAACCCGGCAAATACTATCATCACTAGAGCGGTGTATACGGTGACCCAGGGGTTTTTATTTACGGATTTGAGCAGCGATTAGGTGTCCATGCTTTTTGGTCGATTACAATTTATTTATCACGTCTACCACAAGTGCTCTTGCTTGCTAAAAGCCTGCACAATAGAATGAATTACAAATGGCCCTATAAGGGGCCTATGTATGAGCAATCGAAGTTAATATCAATGTATATCCTAATCGATAATTACGACAGCTTTACCTATAATTTGTATCATTATCTAATTGATTTAGGCGCTGATGTGGCAGTGCACCGAAATGATCAAATTTCTGCGGAGGCCGTCATTGAACAAAAGCTGACTGGTATCATTATCAGCCCAGGCCCCTGTACGCCTAATGAGGCGGGAATTTGCCTCGAATTGGTTGAAAAAGCTAAGTCAATTGCGCCTATTCTGGGTGTTTGTCTTGGGCACCAATCGATTGCACAGGCTTTTGGCGGCAAAATAATTCGTTCACCCTATGTGATGCACGGCAAAACCAGTGAAATCCAACACAATGGTGACGGTGTGTTTAAGGGCCTGCCGTCGCCGTTTTTGGCGACCCGGTATCATTCACTGACCGTTGATCCGGTCAGCCTACCCGATTGCCTGACGGTAACCGCCAAAACAACCGATGGCATCATTATGGGGCTCGCCCACAGAGAGTATGACTTGCATGGAGTTCAGTTCCATCCTGAAAGTATTGCCTCTGAACATGGCCACTCTTTGATCAAAAATTTTTTGGAGTTATGCGAAGCAAAGGCGGCTGCATATGCTTGAATTTAATACAGTTTTGACATATTTGGCTGATGGTGTTTCGCTGACTGCCGATCAGGCAGAGGCGGCGTTCGAGCAAATCATGTCAGGTGCGGTTGACCCAGTACAGTTGTCGGCTTTTCTTATGGCACTGAGGGTTCGCGGTGAAACCGTTGACGAAATTATTGGCGGTGCGAGGGTCCTTAGGAACCGTGTGCTGACATTAAATGCACCTTTGCGGGCGGTTGATACTTGCGGTACCGGCGGCGATGGCATCGGCACCTATAACATCTCCACTGCCGCAGCTATTGTTACAGCTGCTGCCGGGGCAGTTGTGGCCAAGCACGGTAATCGGTCTGTTTCGTCCAAGTCAGGCTCCGCCGATGTTCTCAAAGCGTTGGGCGCAAGTTTTGACATCGAAGTTGCCGACCATGAAGAAAGCCTGGAAAACTTTGGTTTCACCTTCATGTTTGCACCGTCCCATCACCATGCGATGAAACATGTTGCTCCTGTTCGGTCCGCGCTTAAACTACGGACAATATTCAATTTGATCGGCCCTCTATCCAATCCTGCAAAAACCAAACATCAGGTTTTGGGTGTTTACGACAAGCGCTGGTTACGACCAATGGCGGAAGTGTTGCAAGCGCTCGGAAGTGATCACGTTTGGGTTGTGCACGGCGAGGACGGACTGGACGAGTTGACCGTTACCGGCAAGACTTTTGTCGCGGAGTTAAAAGGCGGTAGAATAACCGAATTTGACGTGCTCCCAAGTGACGCGGGGTTGCCGGTCTCGCCACTGGAAAGCCTGAAGGGCGGAGAAGCAGAAGAAAACGCACGGGCTATTACAACATTGTTGAACGGCAAAGCCTCCAGCTATCGTGACATCGTGGTTTTGAACAGCGCTGCAGCGCTGGTTGTTAGTGGTATGGTAAGAAATATCGCCGATGGTGCTGAACGCGCTTCTGCAGCGATTGACAGCGGCAAAGCCAAAACTTTACTGAGTGATTGGATAAAATTCACCAACCACAAAAGCATGAGTGAATGACATGAACACCATGCATAAAGATATTTTGGTTGAAATTTGCGATCGAAAACGCGCTCATGTGTCGGAAAAAAAGGCGCAGGCACCCGAATCAAAATTGGTTGGACAACTCGCTGAAGTCACCCCGCCGCGAGGGTTTATTAAATCCCTTCAAAATGACGCGGCTAAAGGCCGATATGGCTTTATTTGTGAAATTAAAAAAGCCAGCCCGTCCAAAGGACTGATTAGACCGGGTGATTTTGACCCGGCAACCTTGGCTGCGGCCTATGAAAGTGGCGGTGCTTCATGTTTGTCAGTTTTGACCGACGAACCCTATTTTCAGGGAAGTGATGCGTATTTGAAGAAAGCGCGTGGTGCGTGCTCCCTGCCCGTATTGCGCAAAGATTTTATGGTAGACCCCTACCAGATCATCGAATCTAGATCATTGGGCGCTGATTGTGTTTTGCTGATTATGGCTGCCTTGGATGATGCCTTGGCGATCGAGTTGGAGAGTTTAGCATTTGAGTTCGGCATGGACGTGCTTGTTGAAGTTCATAACGGCGGTGAACTGGAACGGGCGTTAAAACTAAGCAGTCCCCTGATCGGCGTTAATAACAGGAATCTGAAAACCATGGATGTTTCGCTAGCCAATACGTTGGAGTTGGTTCCTCAATTGCCCTCACACCGTATAGCAGTGGCCGAATCGGGTTTACGAAGCGCTGAGGATTTAAGTGCCTGCGCCGCTGTCGGCGTTAACTGTTTCCTTATCGGAGAGACTTTCATGCGCCAGGACGATGTTGCACAGGCAGTGATGGCACTACAGAAGGATATAGCATGAGCAAACTAAGCCACACCGACGAAAGCGGTGCCGCGCGCATGGTTGATGTGGGTGATAAAACCGCCACGAAACGCACTGCCGTTGCTGAGGCGTATGTTCGCATGCAACCAGCAACCGCTGATCTTATTAGGTCAAACAGCCTTAAAAAGGGTGATGTTCTTGCCGCCGCGCGCATCGCCGGTGTTATGGCTGCAAAAAAAACCGCTGATTTGATACCGCTCTGTCACCCGCTTGCGATTACCAGTGTGACCGTCGATTTTATATGGGCCAGTGATAGTGTAATAGCGGTTACCGCCACTGTTAAAGTAGACGGCAAAACCGGCGTTGAGATGGAGGCGTTGACTGCCGCATCGGTTGCGGCCCTGACGATTTACGACATGGCGAAAGCCGTAGATAAGGGCATGGAGATTACAAATTTGCGTTTGATGTCGAAAGAAGGCGGAAAATCCGGGCTGTATAGCCGGCCCATAGTCCAGGAAGACCCTAAATGATCACTGTTGAGCAAGCTTTTGACCGAATTGTCGGTGCTGCAGCACCGCTTACAACCGAAAAGGTTGATGTAGCAAAGGCGTCTGGTCGAGTAATTGCAGCCCCAATTGCTGCACGCCGCTCGCAGCCAGCTGCAGATATGTCGGCCATGGATGGCTATGCCGTCCTCAGTTCAGATTTAACTGGGTCGTCAACCAAGTTGAAGTTGATTGGTGAAAGTGCGGCCGGTCATCCGTACGGGAAAACCGTGAAAAAGGGAGAGGTCGTAAGGATTTTCACCGGCGCTGTCGTGCCCAACGGTGCCGATCAGGTAGTTATTCAAGAAAATGTTGAGGCGGGTCATCTATCTATTGAAACCAATGTTGCGGCACAGTCTGGTGCGAACATTCGACCAATGGGAATCGACTTTCTTGAAAAACAAACTGTATTGGATGCCGGCACCTATATGAGTGCAAAGTCAATTGGTTTGGCTGCTAGCGCTGGCCAAGCCCAGCTTATGGTGCATCGCCGGCCACGAGTGGCAATTCTTTCAACCGGTGACGAACTGGCTCGGCCCGAAAAAACCAGCTTTTCTACATTCGATACCGTTAATAGTTCTGGTCCACAAATCAATGCTTTGATTGAAGAAACCGGGGCAGAAATTTGTTTTGTTGGACAGGCGGGTGATACGTTAGGTGCTCTTACTGACGCGATAAAAAACAACGCCGACGCCGATATATTGGTGACAATCGGCGGCGTTTCGGTGGGCGATAAAGATTTTGTCCAGGAGGCATTGAAAGCTGAAGGAATGGCCCTCGATTTTTGGAAAGTGGCTATGCGGCCCGGTAAACCGCTGATATTTGGCAAGCGAGACAGTCAATATGTGCTTGGCCTGCCAGGCAATCCGGCTTCGGCATTTGTTTGCGCGCTGCTGTTTTTGCGCCCTTTAATCGATAAATTGATGGGGCGCCCTGCACCCTTCCCCGGCGGAGTCAAGATACCGGTCGCAACCGACCTGCAAGCAAACGGCTCGCGCTTGCACTATATGCGTGCCCGAATTATCGGCGCACCGGGTGAGCGCATGGTTGACCCGGCTGCCAGTCAGGACAGCAGTCTTTTAACTGTGTTGGCCCAGTGCGATGGTTTGATCATCCGGCCGATCGATGACGGGCCAGTTTCCGCAGGATCTTTAGTTCCCTTTTTACCCTTTTAACCGCTCCAGAGTTTGTTCAATTGCATGTACGGCAAACTTCATGCTTGACTTACAATCAAAACGTGAACTAAAAGAGAACATAAGGTAAACGTAATTCATGGAGATACCATATGTTGACGGCCAAGCAGCAGCAATTACTTCTGTTTATTGATGGACGACTAAACAGTGGCGGTGTCTCCCCTTCTTTCGATGAAATGAAAGATGCATTGGGCTTAAAATCGAAGTCCGGTGTTCACCGCCTAATTAATGCATTGGAAGAACGAGGCTTTATCAAGCGGATGGCAAACCGCGCGCGTGCCCTCGAGGTGGTAAAACTGCCAGACGGTATTGCTCCAACGGATCAACCGTCCAATGTTGTCGAAGGAAATTTTGGTGCGACAACTGGTTCTGCTGGTATGATTGAACTTCCGTTGCACGGTAGGATCGCTGCTGGTGCACCGATTGAAGCCTTTGAAAACGCAGATAGTTTTGTCCAGGTGCCTGCTGCAATGGTTGGACGCGGGGACTGTTACGCGCTTGAAATTTCTGGAGAATCCATGATTGACCTGGGAATTTTGGATGGTGATACCGTCATTATCGAAAGCGGACCGGCTGCGCGTAGCGGTGAGATAGTTGTGGCTCTGGTAGACGACATGGAAGCAACACTTAAAACCCTACGAAAAGATGGTAGGTCAGTTGCATTAATTCCAGCTAACAAAGATCATGAAATTCAGACCTATGATGCTGATCGTGTGCAGGTTCAGGGTCGCTTGGTTGGTCTATTCAGGCAATATCATTAAAAAAATCAGATTTTAGTTACTTGCGGCTAGAATCCACTGGTGGGTTCGACCATTTGTACGTGACGGCAAACTTTTTACCTGTCCTGTCCCCCCAAAGCCCTACAGGGCCGTATTTTTCAATGTCTTCGCTGACCAAAAACAACATCGCGCCCCGGCAAAAACGCCTGTGGGTGTAACTTGCAATTACTATTTTTCTGGCACTGCAGGCCTGCCTAGTAGTTCCCAGTGATTTGCTAACAACAACAGGCGCTTGGACAACGACAGCGCCATTAGTGTGGAAGCTGAGTAGGGTTTCGCAGGCCCTGCTATCACAAAGCCGGTCAATGGTCTCAAATTTTGATTGGATTCGCAAACCCCAATAACGTTTCCAAGCGTCATCACGAAAACTATTTCGCCGGCCTCCAATAATCGACAAGGTCGCTGACTGCCCACGCTGTGCAATGATGTTGCCGTTTCCGGCAATCAAAACGTCTGCTGGTTTTGCTTCGCTGAAGAACAGCGAAATAACAATTAAAGAAATTGCCGAAAACAGGACGATTGTGTTTCGCCAAATCATCACCATAGAAAGGGCTATACCGGTGGACCAAAGGAGTGTAACCCCATAAGGGGTTGTCGCAATAACGCTATTAGGATTATCACTCAATGCTGCGGCCAAGTGTACAATAATGTATAATCCGCCTTCCATCAGCATTAAAAACGGTGCGTCAAGCCCAATGGTCGAAAATAGGACCCCCAGGAACGCAGAGGGCATCACGATGAATGCCATTAGGGGTATTGCGATGACATTTGCGGCGATACCAACCAGTGAAAAAGTCTGAAAATGAAAGAGAGCAATGGGACCAACTGCCAACTGTGCGACCAGACTAGTGCCAGCCGCACCGAGGAAGTAGACCAGTATTTTCTTTGTTAGCTTTGGACCAGTATGGAATGAATTTTGTGCGTACCGCTGTTGGCGCCAAAGGTGGACATATTCATAAGCCACTACGATACCAATTGTCGCGGCGAACGACATTTGGAAACCGCTTCCTAAAAGGGCATCTGGGCTAATCAGCAAAATTACAAATGCAGCAACGGCGATGCTGCGTAATGACAGCACCCGCCTGTCAGTAAGTACGGCGACAATCGCAATCGTGACCATTATAAAGGCTCGCGTGGTGCTAGTACTGGCGCCCGATAAACCAAGATACGTCAGCGCAAAAATCCAGGCCAGGACAGCAGCGAGTTTTCGCGGTGTAATTCGCAACGATACGGCGCTAATACTGGCAAATAATAATTCAAAGACAAAGAAGGCTACACCGGTAAGTAGCCCCATGTGCAGCCCCGATATTGCCAAAAGGTGTGCGAGCCCGGCATCCCGCAAGTTAGTGGCGGTTTCCGGGTCCATATATTGCCGATGACCAGTTACAAGCGCGACAGCCACACCACTGAGCGGTTGTTCCATAGAATTTAGTATTCTTGCGGACAGGTTTGATCGGACATTTTCAATATAGTTTTTAAAGGTACTACTGGTTTGTTGTAACGGACGTGTTTCGATCTTTGAGACTGCAAAACCTTGCGTTGAAATACCTTTGAATAGATTATACCGTCCGAAGTTAAAGCCGTTAGGCACAATGGCTCCGGGAGGCTGCCGCAGTACGGTGTTTACGGATACTCGCTGACCCGCAGCAAGGTCAGGCTCGATTTCCGTCCTGACGATCAAACGGACATTTCTACCAACCAACCACGACTCCTTGCTGGTTTTCTCTACCTCTAGCGTTAGGCGTGTTGGTCTTCCGGTCCGGTGTTCAATTGACTGAACCAGTCCGGTTAATTGAACAAATGTCTCTCGGGCAATGGTGTTTTTCGGTATTTGTTCCAACTTGAATTGGGCGCTGGCACCTCCAAGGATAAATATAGCTAACGGATACAACAGTACCCGCCTTTCGCGTTTGAGCGGGACGCACACCAATATTATTGCTGCAAATATCGATGCCAAAGCACCGCTGGTCAGCATCAAATTGGTGAAATGTAGTTTGAATAGAATCCCTGTGGCGAAAACCAAAACCAGACTAATCAAACGCCAGTCCTCACGAAGAGTGTCTGAATCGAAAAGTTTAGCGGCCAATGCTTTTGATTTCATTTTGAACGTAGCTATCACCCTGTTACGAGCTTTGTGGAAAGCGAAATAGTTTTTAAGTTAGTAATACTAAAGCAAATTTGTGTTATTTGGGAACATATGATACAAGCCTGACCAAGCTTCTGATACAGCGTTTTTCTGTCCGACTAACGTTGATTTTATTTAGAACACATATGAATTAACAAACTGAGCGTGCAATCACACATGCCCAAAGTAGTAACACGATTTGCGCCATCCCCGACGGGCTTTCTCCATATTGGTGGGGCCCGAACGGCTCTTTACAACTGGTTGTTTGCCCGCCGGCACGGTGGTTCTTTCTTGCTGAGAATTGAAGATACCGACCGTGCCCGTTCAACTGATGCAGCTATTGATGCCATTATCTCGGGTATGAAATGGCTTGGACTTGACTGGGACGGTGACGCCGTTAGCCAGTTTGACCAGGCTGCGAGGCTTCGGTCTGTTACCGAAGAGCTGTTGGCGAAGGGTGCAGCCTATAAATGCTATGCGACAAGCGAAGAAACTGCAGCTCTGCGCGCCCAAGCGCGTGAAAACGGCGCAGTGTTTCTGGGCGATATGTGGCGAGACCGCGAGCCAGACGCAGATACTGCGTCCCAGCCCTATTCCATTCGTATAAAAATGCCTCGCGAAGGTAAAACCACAATAGACGATCAAGTTCAAGGTGCTGTTACGGTGCAAAATGGGACATTGGATGATATGATCATCCTCCGATCTGATGGCACTCCCACTTACATGCTGGCTGTGGTTGTTGATGATTATGACATGGGTGTAACGCATGTTATTCGCGGCGACGATCATCTCAATAATGCATTCAGGCAAGCGCAAATATATAATGCCATGAACTGGGATATACCGATATACGCACATATTCCTCTGATTCATGGGGCCGACGGTAAAAAACTTTCAAAACGCCACGGTGCACTTGGTGTTGATGCGTATGCAGAAATGGGCTTTCTGCCCGCTGCAATGCGCAATTATTTGCTCAGGCTCGGTTGGAGCCACGGCGATGATGAGATCATCACAACAGAACAAGCTATAGAGTGGTTTGGCCTTGAAAACGTTGGCAGAGGACCAGCCCGTTTTGACTTTGACAAGCTTGATAGTCTAAACGCGCATTATTTACGCCAAATGAATCCTGCTAATATCTTGCCACTGATCGAAAACGAACTAGAAAATACTATTGAAACAAAACTTTCTGACACTGAACGAAACAGAATTCTGCGCGCCCTGCCCTCGATTGTAGAGCGCGCGAAACGGTTACCCGACATTGTTGAAGCTGCAAGGCTTTATTGTAGTGCGACATCAATGCCGGTGACTGAGAAGGCTGCTGGTATGTTAATTGGAAAAGGTTCCATGATACAAGCTGTAGCCATTGAACTGGAAGCTGTCACCACTTGGTCATCAGAGGTGATAAAAGCGGCCATTATGTCCTTTGCACAGGCGAGGGATTTGAAAATGGGCGAGGTAATGCAACCGACCAGAGCCGCAATTACGCGCGGCGCACCATCAGGTGATTTGGTCGATCTTCTGGAAATATTAGGCCAGAAGGAAGCGCTTAGTCGCCTTGGCGACCAGGCGGATGCCTGAGCCCCACTTGTAAGTTTGTACGAGTGATAATTTTATAAGGAGTATGGACCATGTCTAACGATCCCCTGAAACTGACCGGAAACGGTCATGAAGTCGATCTCCCAGTTATGGAAGGCTCTGTCGGTCCAAAGGTTATCGACATTCGCAAATTATATGCGCAAACAGATATGTTTACTTTTGACCCTGGCTTTACGTCTACAGCGAGTTGCGAGTCCAAAATCACCTATATTGACGGTGAAAAAGGTGAGCTTCAGTACCGCGGATACCCCATCGAACAATTGGCCGCGGATAGTGACTTCATGGAGGTTTGCTATTTGTTGCTGTTTGGAGAACTGCCTACCAAAGCAGAAAAAGAAAAATTTGTTTGGGATATTACCCACCACACTATGTTGCATGAACAACTGCACAGGTTTTTCAGCGGCTTCCGGAGGGATGCGCACCCAATGGCCATTATGGTCGGTGTAGTTGGTGCTCTTGCGGCTTTCTACCACGACAGCACGGAAATTAATGACCCGCACCAGCGTATGGTTGCCAGCTATCGTTTGATTGCGAAAATTCCGACGATTGCAGCAATGGCTTACAAATATTCCGTTGGCCAGGCGTTTGTATACCCAAGTAATGATCTGTCTTATGCTGGTAATTTTCTTACCATGATGTTCTCGGTTCCTGCCGAAGAGTATGTTGTTAATCCAATCCTTGAAGAAGCGATGGACCTGATTTTCATACTTCATGCAGACCATGAGCAAAATGCATCGACGTCTACTGTTCGCTTAGCAGGTTCATCGGGGGCTAATCCGTTTGCCTGTATTGCTGCAGGTATCGCTTGTCTGTGGGGACCGGCGCATGGCGGTGCTAACGAGGCATGTTTGAATATGCTTGGTGAAATTGGAACTGTTGATCGCATTCCCGAGTTTGTTGCGAGAGCAAAAGATAAAAGTGATCCGTTTCGTTTAATGGGCTTTGGTCACCGGGTTTATAAAAACTTTGACCCACGGGCAACGGTGATGCGGGATACAGCGCATAGGGTGCTTAAGGAACTTGGTGTGGATGACCCGCTATTTGATGTTGCTATGGAGCTTGAAAAGATTGCTCTGGTAGATCCATACTTCATTGAGAAAAAACTATATCCAAACGTGGATTTCTATTCAGGCGTTATTCTTAAAGCCATGGGCTTTCCGACCGAAATGTTCACTGTGTTGTTTGCCCTGGCGCGCACCAGTGGCTGGATAGCTCAGTGGAACGAAATGATTGAAGACCCAACCCAAAAAATCGGCCGACCACGGCAGTTGTACACTGGAACGCCCAAACGGGACTATGTAGAACTGGATAAACGTTAATAAAAAAGCCGCCCACTGGGCGGCTTTTTTATTATCTAATTTAGTCTGTGTTATTCAGCGCCGAGCATAGCCGTTAATTTAGCTTGAGAGACCAGCTCGTCGCCCACATAGGCTTCTGCATCAAACTTCCAAACCGCACCACCGCCACGAGTTTTAGTTACCCTCATATGCAGTATGTCGCCGGGCACCACCGGGCGCCTGAATTTGGCGCCGTCAATACCCATGAAATACATTACCTTGCCTTTGGCGTCATCCCCCAGGAATTGTACGGCTAGTACACCGGCAGTTTGGGCCATAGCTTCAAGAATCAAGACACCCGGCATGACGGGTTTTTGCGGAAAGTGCCCTGGAAAAAACGGCTCGTTAATTGTCACATTCTTGACACCGGTCGCTGTCTCACCGGGTACAACGTCGATCATTTTGTCTACAAGCAGGAATGGATACCGGTGCGGTATCGATTCCATGATTTCTGAAATGGAAAGTTCCATGGTGCCCCCTAAAAGTCAGCATCAAATGCTACTGGCCGCCCTCTTCGGCTACTGGAACTTCAGCAGGAGCTGCACCGGCCGCAGGCTGTTGCAACAAGGTAAGCGTTACAGCAGGCAACGCATCGTCAAGTTGCTCTATAAACTCAGTTGTAACATCCAGGCCACTGGCAGACCCCATCACTAAGCGCTTCCGCATAATGATTTTCGCGCCTCTTTCCTTAAGGATGTTCCGCAGCACAGGCTGGCGTGCCCGCTCAACCTGGGTTTGCGCTTCCTGGCGCAGACGGTCAAAAACCAATTCGAGGCGCGCCAGCTGATCAGTTTCGGTCTGGTAGCTGCGATTGAGATTAGCGCCTTCTTGCTGAAACTCTACTTCTTTCGCAGCAAGTTCTTCTTCATACTTGGAATTACCAATTATCGACTTGCGCGTGTCTAGATCTGCTTTTACTGCTTTTTGGCGCGCATCAAAATCGGCTAAAGCCTGTTCAAACGTGCCGCCGCGTGCCAAACGATTGCGAAGCTGCAGAATGGCTTCGCGAATTTGGTTGGTTTGCAGATTAAAGTCTTTATATGCTGCAGCTTCGCGTTCAACTCGGTCATCATCAATGATGAGAATATCCGCGATGCCTGCCGTAGATACGCCTGCGGCCAATAGTAGACCTGTTGCGGCCATTCTTATTTTACGTGTGATGCTACCCATCATTATACCCCGTTTACTCTTAAAATGTTGTTCCAACGTTAAACTGTAACGTCTGGGTTCTGTCACCCAATTGTTTTCTCAAGGTTCTTGACAAATCGATCCGGAACGGTCCGAACGGCGATTGCCAAGAGAAGCCTATACCAACTGCAACCCTTGGTGACGGGCTGTCCCCGGCAATACAATTTGTACTGAACGGGAATATAGCGTCTGGGTCCTCTATTTGCGCCGCCTCAAAGTCTTCAAACTCCGTAAGAGAAAATTCGCAATTGGGAGTATCACTAATTTGGCCGCGGAACAAGGAACCTGCGTCAAGAAATATTGATGCATTAATTCCAGACTCTAGTGCTGCGTCTCCGAGAGGGAAGAATAGTTCCGCCCGCCCAATATAAAATGCGGTACCACCCAGCGAACTTGTCCTGCCTGTTGTGGTTCCTGAGAAGTCCCGAGGGCCGATACCGGCTACGTCAAACCCGCGGATACGCGGTCCACCAATGTAAAACTTGTCTGCAAGCAGTACCGATTGTCCAAGACCCTCAATGAAACCGCCCTCGGCACTCAGGCGGAATGTCCACCCGCCCCAAGGCGTCCAATAGTTATCAGTGTTTACACGAGAGCGCAGGTATTTTACGTCCCCGCCTAAACCTGCGAAATCCTGACTGAAGGAGAATGAGTGGCCGCGAGTTGGACGAATGATGCTATTGCGGCTGTCGGTTCTGAGGGTGAAGCCAATGATTGACTGGAACCGTTGCCCAATCGATTCCTGAAACGAGCGGCCAAGTCCCACTGCAAGCTCAGTGTCCTGGAACGTTCCATCATCATTAGTATCGAAATCTACGTCGGTTATAGTTCCGTCGCCGTTGCGGTCAAATCGTTCCAGCAGGACAGCATCTTGTTCCGGGTCTCCGGTTAGTTGTCCCAGAATACTGGAGAAAAATTGCCCGAATGACGAAGTAAGCAAACTGCCCGGAATCTCAACATTGTCTCTGCGCAGTGTATAGCGTGTGGACAGTGTCCAATATTCGTTAATCGCGGCCCCCGCTCTCAACGAGAAACCAACCGAATCCTGATCAAAAGCCGCTCCAAAGTTCGAGCTATCAATTCGTCGAGCAAAAATATCAAAACCCGCGGCAATCCGCCGGCCGAGAAAGTATGGCTCGGTAAACCCAAGGTCAATCTCCTGGCGGGTTCCGGACAATCGCAGTCCTAGGCGAAGATCTTGGCCCCTTCCTTGGAAGTTTCTTTGTCTAACCGAGAAATCAAAGATGAAATTTTCCAGACTGGAAAAACCAGCGCCAAGGTTAAGCTCGCCAGTGGCCTGTTCTTCAACGGCAACATCAAGAACTATCCGGTCTGGCTGGGAGCCTTGCAATTGTTCAATTTCAACTTCTCGGAAGAAATCCAGTCGTTGTAATCTGTTGTCAGATCGGCTCACGAGAGCAGAGTTGAATGCGTCACCTTCCTGCAGGCGAAATTCTCGCCGTACCACACGGTCCAATGTCACTACATTACCCCGGATATTGATGCGCTCAACGTAAACCCTCGGAGCATCCAGAATTCTGAAAGTGATGTTTATCGTTCTATTTTCACGGTCCCGTTCAATCTGGGGACGTACATCGACAAATGCATAGCCCAAAAGCCCGGCGGCGTTTGATAGTTGCTCAATCGTTTTTTCGATCGCTTCTGCGTTGTAATATTGTCCCTCGCGCATCAACAAAAATGCTCGAAACAGCTGTTCATTTACGTCTCTAATCTGGCTATCAATCTCGATTTTACCGAACGTATAAATTTCGCCTTCTTCAACAGTGAAGGTAATGAAAAAGTCTTCGCGGTCAGGGGTTAGTTCCGAGACAGCCGAAACTACCCGAAAGTCAGCATAGCCTTGGTTTAAGTAATGTTGCCTCAAGACTTGTTGGTCATAGGCGAGCCGGTCTGGATCAAAAGTGTCGTTGGAGGTGAAAAACTTCCACCAGCGAGCTTGTTTAGTGGCCAAAACGTCGCGGAGATCACCGTCGCCGTATATTTTATTGCCGAGAAAATTAATTGAACTGACTTTTGTTTTTGGACCTTCTTGAATCTCAAATACCAGGTCAACCCGGTTTTGTTCCCGCTGGACCACCTTCGGTTCAATAATAGCAGCAAAGCGACCAGAGCGCTGGTACAAGACGAGCATTCGCTGAACATCTGCTTTCACCCGTGCCCGGGTGAAAACCTGGCGCGGCCGCAGGCGCACTTCTTCGCCCAACTCTTGATTATCCAGCTTCTTATTGCCTTCAAAGATAATACGATTGATGATCGGGTTTTCGACAACTCTTACTATCAGAATGCCGCCGCGCTCGGTTAACTCAACGTCCGAGAACAGGCCGGTAGCAAAAAGATTTTTAAGGCTGACATCCAATGCCGTGGGGTCAAAAGGGTCACCGGGACGAACCGTCAAATAGGACGCAATCGTTTCAGGTTCAACACGTTCGTTACCAGACACACTGATCTGTGCTATTATTGGCAACGCGGGTGGCTGTGCGGCAGCGGGTGACTGTTGCGAAAATGCGGGTGCAGCGTAGAAAAAGGAACCCAGAACACTCAACAAAATTATGTAGGGTTTGATCATACGCATCAGTAATAAACTCAAGTTTCAGCCCAATCTAAATAGTCATAAGCGCGGTGGCGCTGAAATTGACCTACAGCGCCATGGATTGCAAGTCATTCAAGGTCACAAACACCATAAAAATCAGTAAAAATGCCATTCCAGCAATAAAACTGGCTTCTTGAGCCTTTTTGCTAAGCGGTGAGCCCTTCACAGCCTCTAAACCAAAGAACAAAAGATGGCCGCCATCAAGTACGGGAATCGGTAAAAGGTTGACGATTCCCAGATTTAGCGAAAGAAGTGCCAAAATCCAGATAAAGTCTTGAATACTTCGATTAGCAGCCTCACCGACCATGCTGGCAATTCTTGGAGGCCCCCCCAATTCGGTGACCGACCGCAAACCGATAACAATCTGCCCGAGGGTGGTAAACATTGTTTTGGTCATAGAGGCGGTTTGGCGTACCCCTTCCCCAAACGAATCTAGTGGCCCCAAATCTAATCGGGTACCCGGCGACGAAGTTACCCCCAATACACCGTAGGGATATTTGTTGTCGAACCTGTCCTCGAAATAGGCAACACCCAGTGTCGCCTGAAAGTTCATAAGGCGCCCGTCACGTTCTACCTGAACCGGCACTTCGTAAGACGGCCTTAACCGAACGATGGGACCAATATCATTGAAGCGCTCGACCGATTCGCCGTTTATGCTGATAATTTTGTCACCGACCAATAATCCTGCTGACCGTGCACCAGATGTTTCGCTAAATCCGGCGATGACAGGTTCGGCGACTTGGATGCCGTATGTGTATACAAATCCTGAGAAAACCAGTGCGGCTGCCAGCAAGTTAATTGCAGGCCCTGCAAATACGATAAGGGATTTTTGCCACAGAGGTTTGAAATGAAAACAGACCCGACGTTCCTCAGCACTTAAATCGGAGGGAATATCGCCGGGATTACTGGCTGCAGAATCATCGCCAAAAAATTTTACATATCCGCCAATGGGGAAAGCGCCTATTTTCCAGCGCATGCCATTTTTGTCGGTTCGTCCATATATTTCTTTACCCATACCTATGGAAAAGGTGTCCACTTTCACACCAAACATTCGGGCGACAATAAAATGACCCCACTCGTGGATAAACACCAACAATGAGAACCCGAGCAAGAATGCCGCTATGCTGAATAATATACCTGGTGCTTCAATTTCCATATCGTATTTAGCCTGCTTGTTTTACTAAATTAATCGCTTTGATGTCAGATTGAAATTTTTGCCACAATGGCCTTAGCAACTGCTCTTGCTTCCCTGTCCATTTCAAACACCATCGAAAGGGAATGTGGCGCTTTCATGTCTAACTTGGTTAACGCACTATGTACCACGGATGATATATCCTTGAACCCAATCCGTTCCGCCAAGAAGGCTTCTACCGCGACCTCATTAGCAGCGTTAAGTACAATCGGCGCTGAGCCGCCATTTTTTAACGCATCCATGGCCTGTTGCAAACAGGGAAACCTATCAAAATCGGGTTTTGCAAAGGTTAATTGCCCAATATCGGCCAGCGAGAGGCGCTCAACCGGCGCGTTGAGGCGATTTGGCCAGGATATGGCATAAGCAATCGGCGTGCGCATATCGGGACTACCAAGCTGCGCAAGCACACTTCCATCAATATATTGAACCATCGAATGCACAACTGATTGTGGGTGAACCAATACTTCGATCTGGTCGGCCCGCACGGGAAACAAATGAAAAGCCTCAATAACCTCAAGACCCTTGTTCATCATAGTTGCCGAATCGACCGATATTTTACGCCCCATGTCCCAGTTGGGGTGTTTAACCGCTTCTGCTGGTGTTACATCTTTAAGGCAATCAGATCGTTTATTCCAAAACGGACCACCCGATGCGGTCAATATTATTTTTTCTACAGAACGGTCCGCGTTGAAGTCAAATACCTGAAAGATGGCATTATGTTCAGAATCGACCGGCAAAATAGTGGCGCCGCTATTTTGAGCTTCCTCAATCATCAGTTCCCCAGCACAAACGAGACACTCTTTGTTGGCTAGGGCAATTGTTGCGCCGCGCCTTATTCCAGCGAGTGTTGGCCGTAGTCCAGCGGCACCAACTATAGCAGCCATAACGATACTGGCATCTGCCTGAGCGGCTTCCACCAAAGCGCCCTCTCCTGCCGCAGCTTTTATCGGTTTACCTGCAAGAGCGTCTTTCAGTTCGGAAAATTTATTGGCGTCGCCGATAACAGCAAGTTCTGCATCAAATTCAACCGCCAATTTTGCTAGTAGTTGTACATTTGAGTTTGCCGTTAGCGCTACTATTTTAAACTGATCGGGATTTCTGCGTACCAGATCAAGCGTGCTTAGCCCTACTGACCCAGTGGCGCCGAGGATTGTGATTGTTTTCGGAGTGGAAAAACTCATTTAACCAGACACCTTACTAAGCAACGGAACAGCCATTGCTAGTGCTACGGCTGGTGCAGCAAAAACCAAACCGTCGACACGATCAAGTATGCCGCCGTGGCCCGGGATAAGATTGCCGCTGTCCTTTGCGTTCAACGCCCGTTTTACCGCACTCTCGTAGAGATCACCAAGTTGCGCAACGACGGCCACCAATGCGCCGGCCAGCGCCATCCAAATAGGAGAACCCAATCCAAACGCTATCGAAATGACGACGGAAACTATAGCAGCCAGGACCATGCCGCCGACTAATCCAGCCCAAGTCTTCTTTGGGCTTAGCTTCGGCGCTAGCTTAGGGCCGCCAATTCCCTTTCCAGCGAAATACCCGCCCACATCCATTGCCCATACCGCAAAAAATAACCAGATGACCGTTAGACCATTATCATCTGTATTCCTAAGCCATGTAAGGGATACGAGAGCAAGTAACACATATGATGCGCCGACATAGGCATTGTCATTTGAGGAAGTAGTAATTGTATTTTTAGCTAGTTTTCTTGGCTGGTTACATAAAAAGACAGGTGCCTGCATGGCCACAAAAGCTAGAGGTGCGACATTAAAGTTATCCACGAAATAGGTCAGTAAAGCAGTTAAGCCGATAATGAATGCAGATCCGGTGAAAACCACTGACGGGGACTTTACACCTGTTAAGGTGCACCATTCCCTGAACATTAACCATCCACCAACGGCTAACAGACCATAAAACCACCAGCCTCCCAGGTAAATGAAACCCAACACAACTGGCAGCAACGCGAGCGCCGATACAATTCGCTTAAACAGATTGTCAGAGAGACCTAATGGCATGGAGTTACTGTCCTTCAACCATTTAGGACCGGGCGCCAAAACGCCTGTCGCGGGACAAATAGTCTTCAACGGCACTGGCAAACGTCAGGCGGGAGAAATCGGGCCAGAGAATAGGTAGGAATAAAAACTCAGCATAGGCTGCTTGCCATAGCAAAAAGTTGGAAAGCCGTTGTTCGCCGCTTGTACGAATAATCAGGTCCGGGTCAGGAATGCCGTGGGTGAATAACGCCTGTTCCACACTGGTTTCATCTATAGTGTCGATGCTCTGCTTCCCATCGATTACAGACTGAGCGATAGTCTTGGCAGCGTTAACTATCTCATCGCGAGATCCATAGCTGAGAGCAATAATCAGTGTAAGACGGCTGTTATTTTTTGTTTTTTCCTCCGCACCCTCAATCATATCCTGGATATCTTTGCCCAGTGCTTCTCGTCTGCCTATAACCCGGAGATTGACGCCTTCTTTAGACAGGGTACGCACTTCTTTTTTAAGATACATGCGCAACAAACCCATAAGGTCACTGACTTCTTCTGCCGGACGGTTCCAATTTTCAGACGAAAATGCATACAAAGTTAGATAAGAAACGCCGCTTTCTATGGCGCCCTCAATGGCTTCGCGAACAGCATCGGCGCCTTTCCGGTGCCCTTTGCTACGAGATACATTATTTTTTGTCGCCCAACGGCCGTTACCGTCCATAATGATGGCAACATGTTTCGGGGCACCAAGTGCTCCGGACTGTAATGGTGTGACTGCCTGGGTAGCCATCGGTTTACACCTGCATGATTTCTGCTTCTTTTGTGTGCAACGTTTGGTCAACGAGAGCTACAAACTTGTTGGTCAGTTCTTGAACCTCGTCCGCATACATTTTGTGGTCATCTTCACCAATTGATTTTTCTTTTTCCATACGCTTCAACGTATCCATGCCGTCGCGGCGAACATTTCGAATTGCGATCCGGGCCTGCTCTGAATATTTTGCGGCAACTTTGGCAAGTTCCGCGCGGCGTTCCTCATTCAATTCTGGAATTGGAATGCGCACCAGTTGGCCGTCCAACATGGGGTTCAAGCCGAGGCCAGCGTTTCTAATGGCTTTTTCCACGGCCTGTCCGTTTGATTTGTCCCATACCTGCACGCATAGCATACGAGGCTCAGGAACTGTCACTGTGCCGATTTGGTTTAGCGGCATAACGGAGCCGTAGACATCAACGGATACCGGGTCCAGCAAACTGGTAGAGGCGCGACCTGTACGCAGGCCTGAAAATTCGGTTTTCAGCGCCTCGACGGCACCTTTCATTCTACGTTCAATATCATCCAGATCAATCTCATCACTGCTCATGATTGTTTCTCCTCTTCAACAACTGTGCAGGTTCCGCCGCCTTCCAGTACGTTCGTCAATTCGTCTTCGGTATGAATTGAAAAAACTACAATCGGAATATTATTTTCTCGGCATAGGGAAATTGCCGACGCATCCATAACTCGCAGGTCCTGTCGCAGAACATCCATATAGCTCAAAGTGTCGTAGCGTACGGCTGTTGGGTCGGTTTTGGGATCGGCATTATAAACACCATCAACCTGCGTGCCCTTTAACAGGGCATCACAGTTCATTTCTGCTGCGCGCAGTGCTGCCGCAGTATCAGTAGTAAAAAACGGATTTCCCGTACCGGCAGCAAAAATCACAATTCTGCCCTTTTCAAGGTGGCGGATAGCGCGCCGGCGGATGTAAGGTTCGCTTACATTTGCCATTGGAATTGCAGAAAGTACGCGTGTATCTACTCCCACTTGCTCTAGTGCATTCTGCAAAGCTAGAGCATTCATCACAGTAGCCAGCATACCCATATGATCGGCGGTCGTGCGGTCAAGACCGGCAGCAGCGCCTTTTATGCCCCGAAAGATATTTCCGCCGCCAACAACGATGCATACTTCCACGCCAATTGCGCGGGCTTGTTTGATCTCGTTGGAAACACGAGAGGCCGTCTCTGGGTCAATGCCATATGACCCTTTACCCATCAGGGCTTCGCCGGATAGTTTCAACAAGATACGTTTGTAGCGTGGCGCTTGAGACATAAGCGGCAAAACTCCCCTAATATTCCCCGGACGTGCATCCAGCCTATAGTTGGCGCAGCTTATCCGCTTAGCTAGGTATTGACCATAAGTGATTTGGCATTATTAAATAATTTTATTCAAAGAAATTGATGTTTTTGCAACAAAAAAGCCCGGGCGAAAACCCGGGCTTTTTAGACAGTATATCAAAAAAACTAAACGCCAGCCGCCGCGGCTACCTCAGCTGCAAAGTCGTCTTCTTTTTTCTCAAGGCCTTCGCCTACTTCCATACGAACAAATTCAACTAATTCGATGGCAGCACCAGCTTCCTCGGCTGCAGTGGCAATAACGTCAGATATTTTTGTCTCGCCGTCGATTACGAAGGTTTGGTTCAGTAGAACAACTTCTTCCAAATATTTCTTCATGCGGCCAACAATCATTTTTTCAATGATCGCTTCTGGTTTGCCAGATTCGCGGGCTTTATCCATCTGCACTTGTTTTTCACGCTCAACCATTTCCGGATCAAGGTCGGCTTCAGAAAGAGACGCAGGATTTGCCGCAGCAATATGCATTGCTAGTTGTTTTCCTACTGCCGCAAGCGCGTCTGCTTCAGCGTCTGATTTGAGGCCAACAAGAACAGCAATTTTGCCCATGCCAGGTGCAACAGCACCGTGCACATAAGAAGCAACAAGCCCATTTTCTACTTCGATGGTTTTTGCCCGGCGAATATTCATGTTTTCGCCGATTTTCGCGATAATTTCAGTTAGCGTTTCAGCAACTGTCTTCTCACTGCCGGGATAAACGGCACCAGAAATCGCTTCCACGTCGTCGCCAGTTGAAAATGCCACAGACGCAATATCGGCAACAAGTCCCTGAAACTGGTCGTTGCGAGCGACAAAGTCGGTTTCCGAATTGATCTCTACCACTGTACCTTTGGTGTCGACAGTTTTCGCGGCAACCAAGCCCTCAGCAGCTACTCTGGATTGCTTCTTGCCTGCAGATGCCAAGCCTTTGGTGCGCAGCCAGTCTATTGCGGCTTCCAGATCGCCATCATTTGCTGAAAGCGCTTTTTTACAGTCCATCATGCCTGCGCCGGATCTTTCACGCAGTTCTTTAACAAGTGCGGCGGTTACTTGTGCCATCGATTGTCTCCTTGTGATTTTACAATCACTATTAAAAACGGGAGTTAAGTCCCCGGACAGCAATGCCCGGGGTAATTGCCAAAAGCTTACTCAGCGTCTTTTTTTGCAGCAGCTTTCTTAGCAGGAGCTTTCTTCGCCGCTGGCGCTTTTGCTTCTGCTTTTGTAGCAGGCTTCTTTGCAGCAGCCTTTTTAGCAGGAGCTTTTTCTTCGGCTTTCTTTGTCGCGGGCTTAGCAGCAGCCTTCTTTGCTGCCGGCTTTACCTCAACTTTTACCGTCGCTTTTTTTGCCACTGGCTTTGCAGCTGGCTTTTCTGCTGCTTTTTTTGCAGGAGTTTTCGCCGCTGGCTCTTCAGCTGGTGCAGCTTCTACAACGGCTTCGGCAACTGTTTCAGCCGCAGCTTCTTTCGTGGCTACTTCAGCCGCTGCCTCAACAGGTGCTTCTTCAACCACAGCTTCTACAGGTGCTTTGTCAGCAGCGCCGAGATCAACGCCCTTAGCAGCCAGATCGGCTTGAATGCCGTCTAGAACCGCGCCCGCAACCAAGTCACAGTACAGACGGATCGCCCGAGTGGCGTCGTCGTTACCAGGAACCGGGTAGTTAATGCCGTCCGGCTTTGAATTGGTGTCGATAACGCCGATCACTGGAATCTTTAGTCGGTTAGCTTCTGCAATAGCAATGTCGTCGCGGTTAGTATCAACAACGAAAACCAGATCAGGCAAGCCGCCCATGTCCTGAATGCCGCCAAGTGACAATTCAAGCTTGTCGCGCTGACGAGTCATTTGTAGCGTTTCTTTTTTGGTCAAACCAGTGTGTTCTTGGTTCAGCTTCTCGTTTAGCTGCTTCAGGCGCTTGATAGACTTGGAAATAGTCTGCCAGTTTGTCATCATGCCGCCGAGCCAACGGTGATTTACATAATACTGACCACAGCGTTTCGCGGCTTCTGCGATAATTGGCGAAGCCTGGCGTTTTGTACCAACAAAAAGAACGCGACCGCCGCCTGCAACAACATCGCGCACGGTTTGCAGAGCGCGGCTGAAGTAAGGCACAGTTTGTGAGAGATCAATAATATGGATACCGTTACGATCACCGAAGATAAACGGTGCCATTTTAGGATTCCAACGGTGAGTTTGGTGGCCAAAGTGTACGCCTGCTTCAAGCAATGCGCGCATGTCTACTAGGGGCATGGTCATATAATATTCCTTTTCCGGTTATGCCTCCGCAGGGTTGCGTTGCCGTGCCGTTTTGGCCTCGGTCAACACCGGATGGCGCCTCACCAACTCGATGAGTAGCCGACCCCTGCGTGTGAAGTCGTCGCCCGTATAGGCATGTGACGTGCAGAGATCAAGCGTTTTCTTGCAAAAAAGCTAACTTTTTACCGCTTCCACTGACAGCTCTTTCTCTGATGCTTGGGTTACGTCGTATCCCGCCGATTTCTGAATCGTGAGATTTACACCCTTATCCTTTATTTCCAGCCGCGGTAAAACCCTAACAACCGGTGCCTGGCGAGCGGCTTGAAGCGCTGATGCGACCGTTGAAGACCGCGCCAGTTTCATCAGATTAAGACGTGTGGGAAACATCAGCGGAACTTTGTCATCCTCCCAGTCCGCGAGTATTTCGCGAGGCTTGTACCAACGCGCGGCTACAGCTTCTACACCGTCATGTTTTTCAACATGCCCATCGTCGGCAGCCAAGAAGAAATATGTATCGAACCGCCGCGGTACCGTTTCAGGCGTTACCCAATGGGCAAATGGCTGCATTTCATCCAATTTCAATTTTACCGAACCCACAGACAAAAGACCGTCAAACGGCAATTTGGTGCCAATAATATCTTTGAATTTTGTTTCGCCGAGTAAGATATTTGTTTCTTCATAGAGCTCTCGTACAGCGGCAATTCTGAAAGACGCATCGGCCAGTTGTCGCCGGCTATGCCGTAGATACCGTTGCCAACGCCAACGCTGCATGTCCGTGGCATCGACTTTGCCACCCGGGAAAACCAGCGCGCCCGGTGCAAAACGCATTGTTTTAGCCCGTTCGGTCATCAAAACTTCTAGGCCGCCTCGTCCGTCCCGGATTAGCAATATAGATGATGCAGGCGACGCTGGCGCCACTTTGCTCAATGTTTTTGTGGTCATCTCTATATTTCCTCTACTGAGAAAATTCCGATCTCGGCTGCAATCGCCTGTCGCAATTCAGGCGATACCTTGTACCCGCCCGGTAGGCGAAATTCAGCAAAGCGTTGGTCTTCTGCAACCGCGAATTTGACTGTTATTTTTCCCTTTCCGCCCAACTTTCTGTCCAATACGGCTTTCATTGCCGCAAACGAATTTGCGCTTTCAACTTCAATGAACAGGCCTTTGGATGAATGAGCGGCGACCGCCTCCAGCGATTCAATGCCGCGACACGAAAGGCCGATACTGTCATCGTCGTCACGTTTCCTGATCTGAGCGGATACAACGACGGGCGCGCCCTCGTCCACCAGATGGCGTAGCTGCTCAATATCATCGCCGAAATACATCAGTTCAAATGCGTCCGTGCGATCAGAAAGAGTCAAACGACCGAACTTTTTACCGCGCTTGCTTGTTCCCTCGCGATAACCAGCAATTGCGCCGGCCATTCTGACGGTTTGGCCAATCAGTCCAGCGTCCGTCATCACTTCCTTGGCTGAAATAATTCGCTCCCGCTCAAGAAGTGTTGCATAGGAATCTAACGGGTGGGCAGAGAGATAAAACCCAAGGGCCTTCTTCTCATGTTCTAGCTGTTCCGTTGCAGTCCAACTGTTAACCATAGGCAAAGTTGGGCGGTCAACAGCCCCTGCGGCCTCGCCGCCAAAAAGGTTGGCTTGACTACTTTCCCGCTCCTGCGCCTTCATCTGGGCAGTGCGCTGAATGATATCGGCAGCTGTAAATGCCTGCGCACGGTCATTGAGCAATCCGTCAAAGGCCCCGGCGGCGGCTAGGCGCTCAATTTGCCGTTTGCTAACCTGCCTTGGGTCAATCCGGTCTGCAAAATCGAACACATCCTTATAGTGCCCGTGTTGCTGCCGTTCTTCAACGATAGCTTCCATAGCTTTTTCGCCGACGCCCTTTATGGCGCCCAAAGCATATCGAACTGCAAAATTCTGTCGCGGGTCGTCGCTTTCTGTACAGTAGGGTTCTTCAACCGGCTCAACGACAAAAGCCACATACGATTTATTGATATCGGGCAATAGAAGTGGAATTTCCGCGCGTTGTAGTTCCTGTTTGAAAGCTCCTAGTTTGTCCGTGTTTCCTATGTCTAATGTCATAATGGCAGCCATGAATTCGGCGGGGTAATTCGCTTTCATATAGGCAGTTTGGTAGGCAACTAGCGCGTATGCCGCTGCGTGAGATTTATTGAAACCGTATGAGGCAAACTTGGTAACCAAATCAAAGATATAACTGGCCTTTTCAAAGTCGATACCGTGTTCAACGGCTCCGTTACAAAAACGGCCTCGTTGTTTATCCATTTCCTCCTGAATTTTCTTACCCATAGCACGGCGCAAAATATCGGCTTCGCCGAGGCTGTACCCCGACATCACCTGAGCTATTTGCATTACCTGCTCCTGGTAAATAATAACGCCGTAGGTTTCGTCCAGTATTTCCTCTAGCATAGGATGTGGGTATTTAACCGGCTCTCGACCATGTTTGCGGTCAATATAAGTAGGGATATTATCCATAGGACCGGGCCGGTATAGCGCCACAATCGCGATAATATCTTCAAATTTATCCGGCTTTAGGCCTTTCAGTACTGATCGCATGCCGGTGCTCTCCAGCTGAAATACGCCCGCAGCGTCGCCGCGTTGCAGCATTTCATAGGAGCGAGTGTCATCAAGCGGTAAGGTGTCCAAGTCAATGTCGATGCCGCGCGCTTTGACGTATTCTACGGTTCTATCAAGCACCGTTAATGTTTTAAGGCCGAGAAAATCAAATTTAACCAAGCCGGCCTGTTCAACCCATTTCATATTAAACTGAGTAACCGGCATATCTGACTTGGGGTCACGGTACAGTGGGACAAGCTCATCAAGTGGCCTATCTCCTATAACAACGCCCGCAGCATGGGTTGATGAATGGGCATAAAACCCTTCCAGTTTCAGCGCACGTTCCATCACGCTTCGGGTCAGTTCGTCAGAAGCAATCTCCGCTCTTAGTCTTGGTTCGCTATCAATCGCCTCCTTCAGGCTCATGGCGCTGCCCGGCTCGTTGGGAATCATTTTTGAAAGTCGGTCGGTCAAACCGTGTGGCTGCTGGAGAACTCGGCCGCAGGCTTTTACAACGGCACGCGCTTGCAGTTTTCCGAACGTGATAATTTGCGCAACGCGGTCGTAGCCATATTTTTCCTGCACATATTTGATAACCAGTTCACGTTTATCTTGGCAAAAATCGATATCGAAATCAGGCATGGAAACCCGCTCAGGGTTCAAAAACCTCTCAAAAAGCAGGGAGAACTGCAATGGGTCAAGGTCCGTGATTTTGAGCGCCCAAGCTACTACTGACCCAGCACCTGAGCCCCTGCCTGGCCCCACCGGCACGAAATTGTCTTTGGCCCACTGGATAAAATCGGCGACGATCAGGAAATATCCTGGAAATCCCATTTGGTTGATAACCTTGAGTTCAAAATCGAGGCGGTCCCAGTATGCGGCTTCCCATTCTTCATCCTTGCCAGCTGTCAGCTGTTCACGGCCTGCTTTGGTGTCCAGCCGAAGCCTCAAACCTTGCTCAGATTCCTCTTTGAGCAGATCAGCTTCGGAAACATCAAGACCACTGGTAAAGTTGGGCAACAGCGGGGCAATTTCCTCCACAGCAAAGTGGCACCGCTGGGCGATAGTTACTGTGTTTTCGATTGCTTCTGGTAGATCGGCAAAGAGCTCGCACATTTCGTCGGCCGACTTAAACCTATATTCTGGGTTCAGTTTACGCCTGTCCGTCGCTGCAACGTACGTGCTTTCAGCCATGCACAGCAGCGCGTCATGCGGTTTGTACATGTCGGGTCCGACAAAGAATGGTTGATTGGTTGCGACGATTGGCAAATCAAGCTCGTAGGCCATGTCAAGAAAGGCTTCTTCGCTTCGCGCCTCTGCTTCTTCGCCGTGGCGGCCCAGTTCCACATACAGACGGTCCACGAAATAATGCTTTAGTAGTTTCATGCAATGGAGAGCGTCTTCGGCTTTTCCATCCAGAAGCAAGCGGCCAACCGGCCCACTGACACCGCCGCTCAGGCAAATAACATCTTCTGCCAGATGTTCCAGATCACTGATGTCCAGTTGAACACCGGTTTGTGGATCGCTGGTTAAATGCGCCTTTGACACAATCTTCATCAGGTTGCCGTATCCAACTCGAGACTGGGCAAGCAAAACCAGTTTCGCGGGCTCTGGCGCAGCTTTTGGTGACTTAGAGGCCTCTTCAACTTTGCCGGGTAGTCTTACCGACAATGTCACGCCAGGTATGGGCTGCACACCTGCCTCGCATCCATATTTTGAGAACTCAAGTGCACCAAACATATTGTCGCTGTCAGTGACAGCAACGGCAGGCATTTTATGGCCAACACACTGTTTAACCAGGTCCTTAACGTGGATAGCACCCTCTGAAAGAGAGTAAGCAGTGTGAACACGCAGATGAATAAATTCAGCGTGGGGCATAAACGATTACTCCAAACAATCTACCGCCATGCGGCCAGCAAGGCACCTATCAAGGCCAATGAGACTGTAATGTTTCCCATGTGTATAATAAAGTGACGTAAGCTTTTGTTTTCGAACGCATAATTGGGGAACACACCGCCACCAATCACTAGGATCGCCATTGTAGCACCAACAACAGCTCCACCTAGCCAGTCCCCGACAGCGACACCCGACCATGTGATAATGAAGGACATGCCAACTGCCAACACTAAGGTTGCGATAAAGCTCTTAATCATGGCGGCTGTTGGCGCGCCGCTATCTTTGATTTCTTCTTCTGTCAGGCCGACTTCTTCCATCCAAGCTTTTCCGGCGATTGGTCCGTACCATAGCCCGCCCACAAACAGTGTAATAACCCCTGAAGTAAGCACCGCAAGCCAGTTAACTTGAGATAATATTTCCATCATGACATTCTCGCTTTCCCGTTCGTTAGGAGAGAGTAGTACGAGAGAGCAGCTCGCTCAAGTGCGGCGCTATTGTTTTGGATGTAAATGGCCTTCACGTAACGTAAATTGTCGGTCCATCTTGTTTGCCAGAGCCATATCATGAGTGGCGATAAGCGCGGCCACACCATGGTTTTTCACCGTTTCGAGAAACAATTCAAATACACGCACTGCCGTTGCCTCATCCAGGTTGCCGGTTGGTTCATCAGCAAGGATCAATTTCGGATTGCCTGCAAGCGCGCGTGCGATAGCAACTCTCTGTTGCTCGCCGCCCGACAATTTAGCCGGAATATGGTCTTCACGGTCACTTAAATTCAGTTCATCCAGCAATTTGCGGGCTTTATCGCGTGCGTCACTATCTGTGGCGCCGCCAATTTGCGCAGCCAACGCCACATTTTCAACTGCTGTGAACTCTGGCAGCAGGTGATGGAACTGGTAGATAAAACCAAGTTTGTTCCGGCGAATGGCCGTGCGAGCATCGTCTTTAGCGCCGGTAGTCTCAGCGCCGTCGATGGCGATCGTTCCTGAACTGGCTTTGTCCAGTAAACCAGCGATTTGCAGCAGGGTGGATTTACCTGAACCAGATGCGCCGACAAGGCCTACAAGTTCACCAGGTTCCACCGAAAGGCTAATTCCTCGAAGAACTTCAATGGTCTTGTGGCCCTGTTGAAAAGATCGGGCCAAATCCCTAATTTCAAGAATATGTGCCACTAGCGCGTCCTATTCATATCTAAGCACCTCGACAGGGTCGAGTTTGGCTGCGCGGCTGGCCGGTAATATGGTGGCGATAAAGGTTAAAATGATAGCGAGAACAATCGTTAACGAGGTTTCTGTCCAGTCAACAATCGCATCCATTTCGCTGAGGAAACGAACCGAGGGATCCCAAACATTAATACCCAATATGGTCTCAATGCCTATTTTTAACTCGTCCAGAAAATAAATTGACACAGCGGAGAGTAAAACACCGAGTACAATGCCTATTGAGCCAATTACCAGTCCCACCGTTACAAATATGCGTCTCACGGAGGCGCTGCTGGCACCCATGGTTCGCAAGATGGCGATGTCTGCTCGTTTGTCTTTAACCAGCATAAACAAGCTGGAGCCGATATTGAAAACCGCGACCAAAACGATCAGCGAAAGCACAATAAACATCATTACCCGTTCGGACTGCAAAATACCGAATAACGCTGAATTGAAACTACGCCAACTTCGCACAAACGCCTGGCCTTTGGCAATTTCCTGCATTTGAGGACCGACTGCGTCGATCATATCCGGATCTTCGAGGAAAAACTCAATATTGGTGACAGCGTCACCCATCCTGAAAAAACGCTGGGCCTCCGAGAGTGGCATGCCCACAAAGCTTTCGTCGAATTGAAACACGCCAATTTCCACAACGGCGGCAACGGGGTATGAGAGATACCGGAGCGTAGAACCAAACGGCGTGGATACCGCTCGAGGGCTGACAATGGTAACACTATCGCCGGCGGCAACCGCCAAATTACGCGCCAACTCGACGCCTAGAATAACGCCATTCATTTCAGGTGCTGCTTCAACACTACCTGATATAACTTTGTTAATGTTTAATTTTTCAGGGTTAAACTGAGCGTCTGGAAGGCCACGCACTAACGCGCCCCAAGCCCTTCCGCGGTTGGTTACCATCACTTGCGATTCGGTAAATGGCAACGCAGAAACGACCCCTTGAATTTTCGCCAAACGGTCTGTCAGTGCCTGATAGTCATTGATTTCACCGCCGTACCCCTGGACCAGCACATGGCCGTGGTATCCGAGAATTTTATCAAGTAGGTTTACCCGATACCCGTTCATAATCGACATAACAAATATCAGCGCCCAAACGCCTATTGCTATGGCAATTGCAGACAGAATAGCATTCAGCGAGATAAACCCGTCTTCAGGCGGGCGTAGAAGGTATTTTTTGGCGACTGCTGCTTCAAATCCCCGAGCGAACACTTTGATTATTCCTATTTGCTATCGTTTATCTTTTAGTTGTCGGTATTTTTTGATGGCGGCATCGTTTAGTTGCCAGTAACTCTAGCGACAATCTCGTCGATCGCAACTTCTTCCCGTTCGCCGGTCGCTCGGTTCTTGAGTTCAACGATACCATTCTGGAAGCCCCGGTTTCCAAGCACAATCTGCCAAGGCAATCCAATTAAATCCATATTGCTGAATTTGGCGCCTGCACCGGTTGCACGGTCGTCATACAGCACTTCAATTCCAGCACCGGATAGGTCGGCATAGATTTTATCGCAAGCAGCGGTACAGGCTTCATCTTTTGTAGCTAAATTGATTAGGCCAACCTTAAACGGAGCAACAGATTCCGGCCAAACAATGCCGTTTTCATCGTGGCATGCCTCAATAATGGCGCCAACCAACCGTGATACGCCAACACCATAAGAGCCCATTTGAACAGCAACTGTCTTACCATCGGGTCCCTGCACTTCTGCTTTCATTGGTTTGGAGTATTTATCACCGAAGAAGAAAATATGCCCTACTTCGATGCCGCGCCCTTGTACCAGATTCTTGCCGACTGCCTGCGCCGAGTCAGGTTCGTGCATTTCATCGGTCGCTGCATAGAGGCTGGTCCATTGATCGACCACTGGCTGTAGGTTTTCACCGTCACTTGGGTTGGCGGCCATAGGGTCAAAGTCGTTGAAACCTTTATCAAAATAGACTTCGCTCTCCCCGGTTTCTGCCAAAACGATAAACTCGTGACTTAAATCACCGCCAATAGGCCCAGTGTCTGCGCGCATGGGTATGGCCTTAACGCCAAGGCGTGCAAAAGTACGCAAATAAGCTACGAACATCGCGTTATACGATTTTACACCGTCTTCAGCGGACAAGTCGAAACTGTATGCATCTTTCATCAAGAATTCGCGGCCACGCATCACGCCAAATCGCGGGCGGATTTCATCCCGGAATTTCCACTGAATGTGATAGAGATTTTTGGGTAGATCTTTGTAAGACTTAATTTCCCGTCGAAAAATATCGGTAATTAATTCCTCATTGGTCGGGCCAAACAGCATTTTGCGACCGTGCCGGTCTTCAATGCGCAACATTTCCTTGCCGTAATCGTCGTACCGGCCGCTTTCAGACCATAAGTCGGCCGATTGGATGGTTGGCATCAACATCTCAAGCGCGCCCGCTTGGTCTTGCTCTTCCCGAACGATAGCCTCCACCTTTTTCAGCACGCGGTGACCTAATGGCAACCAGCTATAAATTCCAGCGGCACCCTGGCGGATCATCCCTGCCCGCAACATTAGGCGGTGCGAGGCAATTTGTGCGTCTGCAGGGGTTTCTTTTAAAGTCGGCAGAAAATATCGACTTAATCGCATAACAAACCTTACTTTTTAAATGCGGTCATGCCGCAGAGTGATTTTCACTGTTTTGGCGGCTGCTGCTAGTAAAGGCAATCTCTAATTCGAATGCAGCATGATTTTGTTGCCAGTAAACGCACATCACACAGTTTTAGTATTTGGTTTAGCCAAATGTTGCATAACCGCCACAACCTTCCAAAAGATAGCAGTCGGAGGAGGCCACCACGGTACAATACAGGATGACAATAGGTCGGGTTTTTTTTACCTTGCCCATCACACAACGGCAACGCACTGACGTGGCCCACGCTCAGGGAGGGCGTGTTCTTCATTTGGTAGGCGGCGTATAACGTCATAACAAGCCACCGTTTGTAGATTTAATAAAAGCAGGGTTTTGGCCCTGCTTTTTTTTGTGGACGGTGTGGCTTTTGGATATTAGGGCCGGAAACTGATGAGGTCAGACGCTGCGACGAAATAATATACAATGGTCAAAACAAACGCTATCACGCTGGTATAAAGCGCTTTCTTTTTCAAATTAGGATTGGACGGCGCGCCGGGATCAGTGCCTTCAACCGTATTCTCATCTGGTTCTTGCTGGTGTTTAACCCCCACCGGCAGAGCGGCAAAAAACACTAACCACCAGATAACTACATAGACTAAAATTAGTGTTACAAAACCCATTTGACTTTACACCTGTTCAATTTCGACAAGGGTTCCGCAAAAATCTTTGGGATGCAGAAACAGAACCGGTTTGCCGTGGGCGCCAATTTTTGGCTCCGGACTACCTAAGATACGTGCGCCGCCAGCGATTAATTTATCTCTGGCTGCATAAATATCATCAACCTCATAGCAAATATGATGCATGCCGCCGTCCTGGTTGCGCTCTAAAAACTTCGCAATTGGCGAACCATCACCAAGCGGGTGCAGCAATTCAATTTTTGTGTTTGGCAAGTTTACAAATACCGTTGTTACACCGTGATCGGGAAGATCGTTTGGCTCAGAAACACTTGCACCCAGTGTATTCTTGTATACCGCGCTTGCGGCAGCAAGGTCCGGGACGACAATGGCGACGTGATTGAGCTTACCTATCATTGATGGTTCCTATCTCAGTGAATTAATATTGCTCATCTTCAAGGCGGCTGATCAATACAGCGACACCTGGGTTTTTACCTAGTGTTGATCGGCAAAGCCGCCTTAGTGCGATCCGAACGACCTCTTCCACACTGTCGTCATTTAAGCGCTGCTTGGGTTTCATCCGGTCCATGGCAATCTCGCACGCATCCAACAGTTGGTCATAAAATATGTCGGGGTTGTTTGTCGGTAGACCAAGAACTGCGAGTCGCGGCTCTGCTGCCAACTCACCGTCTTCTTCAAGGACAACGCTTGCGGTTACAAAACCCTGCTGGCTTGCTCTCCGGCGGTCACCCATGGCGGGGCTGTCTGCGGGTATTACCTGATCCCCGTCCAAAACCATGCGGCCAACTGGCGCTTCGTCTATTTTACGTGCACCTTCCCGGTCGATCTCTATAATATCGCCGTTAGCAGGCACCAGTGTATGGTAGATGCCAGCAGTATGGGCCAGTGCCGCGTGCGCTATCAGGTGCCGCGCTTCACCGTGTACAGGAATGGCAATATGGGGCCTGATCCAACTATACATGTCTTTCAAATCTGCTTGCCCTGGATGCCCAGACACATGAACAAATGCATCTTTCTCTGTGATCACCCTAATGTGGTTGGACGCAAGCATATTGAAAAGCTGGCCGAGCACCAATTCATTCCCCGGTATTATTTTTGACGAAAAAATAACTGTATCATCGGCGGCAAGCGTCAGGTGCTTGTGATCATTTCTAGCAATCCTGGCTAAGGCAGCCCGGTTTTCGCCTTGGCAGCCTGTACAGAGGATCAGTAGTTTATTGCGCGGTATGTGGCTTGCGTCTTCCTCATCCAGAACCTTAGGGAAGTTCTTCAAATAGCCTGTAGCCTTCGCCGCCTTGGTGATGCGTTGCATCGACCGACCAAGCAGTACAATATGGCGCCCTGTGGCCTTGGCAACTTCGCCCGCAGTATCCAAGCGCGCTACGTTGGAGGCAAAAGTCGTTAGAACGATTCTGCCGGATCTACCTTTGCAGATTTCGATAAGGCTTTCCCTCACCGATAGCTCAGAACCTGCATTCTTGGGGTTAAACACATTAGTCGAATCGCCGACCATTGCCAGAATGCCTTTGTCCCCCAAAGCTTCCAATTTGCTAGACGGGCATATGGGTCCAATGAGTGGATTAGGGTCTAGTTTCCAGTCCCCGGTGTGGAAAATGGTACCCTTTCCCGTTTCAATCACAAGGCCATGCCCTTCGGCAGTCGAGTGGGCCAGTGCTAAATAAGTTATTGTGAAAGGTCCTAATTCAAAAGGACCGTCATGTTCGACGATATGCAACTGTACTTCATCTAAAAGGCCAGCCTCAGCCAATTTGTCTGTTATCAGCGCCGCGGTAAACGGCGTGGCATATATAGGGCATTCAAAACGCCGCCATAGATGAGGGATTGCCCCAATGTGGTCCTCATGTCCGTGGGTAACCACCAAGCCTAAAAGCTGATCTTTTTCTCTCTCAATAAAAGTTGGATCAGGGAAAACCAGATCGACACCCGGAAAATGATCATCCGCGAAAGACATGCCGCAATCCACCATCAACCATTTACCCTTATGGGCATACAAGTTGAGGTTCATGCCTATCTCGCCGGAACCGCCTAAGGGTAGAAACAGAAGACGGTCGTCGCTTTTTTTCATGTAAGGCAATTAAATGTTCCGCTCGTATATGAGACGCAAACCCTCTAAGGTAAGCTCTCCGGCCACGTCGTCGATGGCTTCGGTTCGGTCTGAGAAAATTGTCGCAAGGCCGCCTGTTGCAATCACTTTCAAGGATGGACTGTGCTCATTCTTCAAGCGTTGAACCAGTCCTTCGATCATGCTGACATAACCCCAGAAAATACCTAACTGCATTGCTTCCTGGGTTGTTTTACCAGTGATATGCTTGGCAGTTGGTGCTGTTACGGAAATGCGGGGCAGTTTTGCAGCCGCCTGATGAAGGGCTGACAATGATAAGTTAATACCTGGACAAATAAGCCCACCTAAATAGGAACCATCAGGACCGATAACGTCAAAAGTCGTTGCTGTACCAAAATCGACCACCACAAGCGGTCCGCCGTAAAGATGGTCAGCGGCGACTGCATTCACCAAACGATCAGCGCCCACTTCATGCGGGTTGGTAACTTGCACACCGATACCAAGCTTTACGTCAGGCGTGCCCACTATCATCGGTTTGCAGTCAAAATAACTGATGCATAGTTCAGACAAGGGCCAGACAACCTGAGGAACCACGCTGGCAATAATGGCATCAGTAACATCTGATGTTTTTCGGTTTTGCAGCATCATCAACTGGCTGATCCAAACCATATATTCATCGATGGTGCGTTGATCATCTGTGGATAGTCGCCATTGCTGGACTATCTCGCCGCCGTCTATCAAAGCAAAAACAGTGTTGGTATTACCTGCATCAATCGCCAGTAACATACTAACTCTCTCCAGTCATTCTGCTGTTAACAACCCGACGGCGGTGCAAAAACATCACCAGCATAGAGCTGTTTATTATCACCGTTGTCGAGCCGCAGACTTAAGCCGCCATCGTCTTTGAGGCCAATCAAGGTTGCGTGAAAAGTTTCATCGTTGGTTCTTATTTCTCGTCTCATGCCCATTCCCCAAGCACACGCTCGCCATTCTTTTATGATGCCCGCAGCATCTTCTGGATGCCAGCTTTGCAGCCGTTCATGCAGACTGTGCGATAGTATTTTAAACGCAGACGTAACATCAGGCGTATTGTTTGTTTCAGCCGCCACGGACGTTGCCGCAAACTGTGCGTCTTCAGGGAAATGCATCAAGTTTAAGCCAATTCCCACTACGATGAAATCTGTCTTTAATCCAGGTGCTGCGCTGCTTTCTATCAAGATACCGCTGGCCTTTTTCTCCGAAATTAAAACATCGTTCGGCCATTTGCACTGAACTTTTTTCGGGCTGCAACCTAGTCTGATGAAAGTGTCGCGTACCGCCAAAGAAACCAGAAACGGCAGTGTTGCCAACTCAGGTATATTCAATTCCGGTTTGAACAGGTAGGAAGAATAAAGGTTTCCCGGCGATGACGTCCATGCGCGGCCTCTGCGGCCCCTGCCCGACTTCTGTTTTCCAGCGACGAACCATAGCGGTGTTGGTGTACCATCACTTCCAGCCCTCGAGGCTAATGTGTTCGTACTGTCACACTCCTCGTGGTACTGAACGCCGGTTTGGGCCGGAGCTAGTATTTTCCAGTCAGCATGACTAGTTGGTTTCACTGAAACAGCAACGAGTTTGCAGCCCATGCGGCTGCTCCGGCAAGTGAAGAGATCAGCAGAAAACTTACAGGCGAGTTAAGAACAGCGGCGGTGCCGATGACAATTGAAACGGAACGACCATGTCCGCCTTCAAAAGCATCTGCAGGTTCATCAAAGAACATCACCTTGATTATTCGCAGATAGTAATAGCATGCGACTACACTGCTCAAGAAACCGATGATTGCCAGCGGCACCAATCCAGCTTCAACGGCAGCGAGGAAAATGAACCATTTTCCGAAGAAACCGGCCAGCAACGGAATGCCCGCAAGCGAGAACATAAAAATTGAGATTGCAACAGCCATTGGCAAGTTGGTTTCCGACAGGCCAGCAAGGTCGTCTATTGTCTCAACCATCCCATCACTTCGGCGCATCGACAGAATTGCCGCGAATGCACCCAGTGTCATGGTCAGATAAATAGCCAAATAAATCAGCAATGCCTCAATGCCTGCTTGGGTGCCGGCCGCAAGACCCACTAGTGCATACCCAACATGGCCTATGGAACTGTAGGCCATAAGGCGTTTGATATTGGTTTGAACCAGCGCGACAAATGCGCCTACCAGCATTGAGGCGATCGAGATAAAGATAATAATCTGTTGCCATTCGTCGATAAGGCCGGGGAACCCATTGATCATCGCTCTAACTAACAGCGCCATTGCGGCCACTTTTGGTGCCGCAGCAAAGAATGCCGTTACAGGCGTTGGTGATCCCTCGTAAACATCCGGTGTCCACATATGAAACGGTACCGCCGAAACCTTGAACGCAAGACCAGAGAGCAGAAACACCAGGCCGATGATTATGCCAATATCCGGGGTGCCTTCACCGCTCAGGCTGGTTGCCAACACGTCAAATTCGGTAGTGCCCGAGAAACCGTAAATCAACGAGATGCCGTAAAGAAGCATGCCTGACGACAGGGCGCCAAGAACGAAATATTTCAACCCAGCCTCGGTAGAACGTAGTCGACCACGGTTCATTGCTGCCAGTACATATAGCGACAAGCTTTGCAACTCTAGGCCCACATAAACACTCATCAGGTTGTTGGCAGAAACCATAATTAACATGCCAAGTGTGGCAAACAGCACCAAAATTGGGAATTCGAATTTATCGATTTTATGTTCGGTAAGAAACTTGCCAGAAATCAGTAGGGCCACTGCACTACCTATATAAACCAGCACTTTGGCAAATACGGCAAATGCATCTGTAACGAACATATTGTTGAAGGTTACCTGACGCTCGCCGCCAACCTCTGTCACCATCACAACCGCACAAATAACCAAAAGCAATACAGACAAGTTTGTTACTTGATTGAAGCTTTCATTACCGCGAAACACACCAACCATCAGCAGTATCATCGCTCCAATGGCCAGAATAATTTCTGGCAACGCAGGCAATAAAGCGGGAATTTCACCGTTCATCGGTAAGCTCCTTCACTACTAACAGCTACGGGCGAAGTATCACTTGCCGCGGCCTGAGTGGTTTCAGCAGGATAATGGGTTTCAAGCAGCGCTTTGACACTTGTGTGGATTGGCTCCAGAAAACTGTTGGGATAGATGCCCATCCACAGAACAACGGCCACCAACGGCGCAAATATAAGTTTTTCACGAATCGACAGATCCGGCATTGCCTTTACATCATCTTTTGTGAGGTCGCCGAAAATTAATCTGCGAACCAGATACAGCATGTATGCAGCTCCAAGAATTACACCTGTTGCCGCCAGGAATGTGATCCAGCTGCTGTAGGCAAAGCTGCCGTTTAACACGAGGAATTCACCGATAAAACCACTGGTTCCGGGCAGTCCGACTGACGCCAAACTAAACAGAACAAATACAGCTGCATAAACTTTCATATTTATGGCAAGTCCGCCGTAACGGCTGATTTCGCGGGTATGTAACCGGTCATAAATAACGCCGACGCATAAGAATAAGGCGCCCGAGACCACACCGTGGCTTAGCATTGTGAAAATTGCGCCCTCAAGCCCATTGGTATTGAGTAAGAATATTCCGATAGTTACGAACCCCATGTGAGCAACCGATGAATAGGCGATCAATTTTTTGATGTCTTCTTGCACCAGCGCGACCAATGAGGTGTAGATAATTGCGATAATGGATAGCGTGAAAATTAGCCATGAAAACTCGACCGTAGCGTCAGGCAACATGGGTAAGCTGAACCGCAAGAAGCCATATCCGCCCATTTTCAGCAATACGCCAGCCAGTATAACCGAGCCACCTGTCGGTGCTTGAACGTGTGCGTCCGGCAACCAGGTGTGCACGGGCCACATCGGCATTTTGACCGCAAAGGAGGCAAAGAAGGCTAACCACAACCATGATTGAACATCCACATCAAAGTCGTACATCATCAAAAGAGGAATATCGGTCGTTCCGGCCTCAAGATACATGTAAAGGACTGCAACCAGCATCAGGACGGAGCCAAGCAGTGTATAAAGAAAGAATTTAAAACTGGCATAAATGCGGTTCATGCCGCCCCATACGCCGATCAGCAAATACATCGGTATCAGGCCGCCTTCGAAGAAGACATAAAACAGGAAAATGTCCAGCGCGGTAAATACACCGATCATCAGCGCTTCCAGCACCAGAAACGCGATCATATATTCTTTGACCCGTTTACCGATACTTTCCCAGCTAGCGAGTATAACGATAGGCATGAGGAAAACCGTCAAAAGAACGAACAGGACGGAAATGCCGTCAACACCCAAGTAATAGTTGATGTCATCACCGAACCAGCTGAATTTTTCCACGAACTGGAACTCGGCTGTCGCGTTGTCAAAACCGGCCCACAGGTCCAGCCCCATGAAGAATGTAATAACTGTTGTAAACAGTGCGACGGAGCGAACGTTACGGTTCTCAATTTCCGCATCTTTATGCCGGATAAACATGATGATCAGAGAGCCGACTACCGGGGCAATCATCATCAGGGACAAAAGGTTATTTTCACCAAAAAACATATTCTATTCCCAGTCCCTAATGTGCGCCGCTTTGAACCATAAACCAGGTCACCGCAACCGCCAGTCCGATAATCATGGCAAAGGCATAATGATAAACATAGCCGGTTTGCAACTTCCGCACCCGTGCCGCAACGCCCGCAACCAGCGACGATACGCCGTCAGGACCAAAGCCATCGATTGTATTTTCGTCGCCGCGCTTCCAAAGTTGACGGCCAAGCCAAAAGGCTGGGCGCACAAAAATGAAATGATACAGTTCGTCGAAATACCATTTATTCAGCAGGAAGGCGTACAGGCCGTCCCAAGTTTCTGCTGTACGTTTGGCAATATCGTTGCCGCGCATGTAAAAATAATAGGCAAGTATGAAACCAAGTAGCATGGCGACAAACGGTGACCAAACAACCGCAGCAGGAACATGGTGTGCCTGTTCCATAATATCGCCCGCAGATGTCACAAGTGAACCATTCCAGAAAGTAAAGCGGCCATCGCCGATAAAGCTGCCGGAATACATCCAGCCCGCAAATACCGCACCAATTGCCAGCAAAATTAGCGGCAGTCGAATTGTCCAGGGACCCTCATGGGCATGGTCAAACGTATCATTATCCGCTCGGGTTTCGCCGTGGAAGGTCATGAAAATAAGCCGCCAGCTATAAAAGCTGGTCATTAGGGCAGCGGCAATAACCATCACAAAGGCAAACTCCGCGCCCGGCGTCGTGGCTGCATAAGCAGATTCGATGATCATGTCTTTGGAGAAATAACCCGAAAGCCCTGGAAAGCCAGTGATCGCCAGTGTGCCGATAACCATGACGATATAGGTCAACGGAATCTTATTCTTGATACCGCCCATTTTACGCATGTCCTGCTCGTGGTGCATGGCGTGGATCACCGATCCAGCGCCCAAGAACAACAGCGCTTTAAAGAAAGCATGCGTGAACAAGTGGAATATAGCGCCGCCGTATGCTGAAACGCCGAGGGCAACAAACATATAGCCAAGCTGCGAGCATGTTGAATAGGCGATCACTCGCTTGATGTCGTTTTGAACCAGCGCAACGCTGGCGGCAAACAGTGCTGTTGCAGCACCCACATAAGTTACCACCATCAAAGCAATAGGTGATAGTTCGAACAATGGGCTAAAGCGCGCCACAAGGAACACACCGGCTGTTACCATGGTCGCTGCATGGATAAGCGCAGAAACCGGAGTTGGGCCCTCCATGGCGTCGGGAAGCCACGTATGCAGCCCAAGCTGCGCTGATTTACCCATGGCACCAACAAATAGCAGAAGCGCAATCACTGTAATTGCATGATAGTCGTGGCCAAGGAACGACAGGGTAGCGTTTTCATACTGGCCAATCTGGGCAAAAATCACGTCTATTTCCACAGAGCCTACCAGCAGGAACACGGCATAAATGCCCAGAGCAAAACCAAAGTCCCCTACCCGGTTAACCACGAATGCTTTGATTGCCGCCGCATTAGCGCTTGGTTTCTTGAACCAAAAACCAATCAATAGGTAAGACGCAAGGCCCACGCCTTCCCAGCCAAAGAACATTTGAACCAGATTGTCTGATGTCACGAGCATCAACATGGCGAACGTAAACAGTGAAAGATATGCAAAGAATCGGGGTTTATGCGGATCGTCTTCCATGTAACCCATGGAATACCAGTGCACGAGCGCGGATACTGTGTTGACAACGACAAGCATCACGGCAGTCAGAGAATCTATTTTAAGTGCCCAGTTGAAAGACAAATCGCCAGAAGTTACCCAATCCAGCACATGGATTGTCGGCGGTACGTTGCCAAGAAGGGCAACTTCACCGAACACAAACCAGGAGGCAATACCTGCAATAGTGACAAACCCAGAGGTTATGATCATGCTGGCTTTGTCGCCTAATTGGCGGCCGAACAAACCAGCGATTAAGAAACCGGTTAACGGTAGGAAAACAATGAGTTTTGCGAGAAATTCCATCAACCCTAACCCTTCATCTGATTGATGTCTTCAACCGCGATCGATCCGCGGCTTCGGAAGTACACTACAAGGATTGCCAAGCCGATAGCGGCTTCTGCGGCAGCAACCGTTAGAACAAACATAGCAAGCACCTGGCCTGCCATGTCGCCCTGGAAGGTTGAGAAAGCCACCAGATTGATATTTACAGCAAGCAACATCAGCTCCACTGACATCAAAATAATGATGACATTTTTCCGGTTAAGGAAAATACCAAACACACCAAACACAAACAGAATGGCCGCAACGGTTAGATAATGCCCAAGTCCAACAATCATGGTTGTGCCCTAGCCTTTCTTCGTCGGCAGGGTAACACCCTCGCCGGTTTCAACATCTACAAGTTCAAAAGCATCTTCTGGCCGGCGGCGTACCTGCTTGCCAATGTTTTGGCGACGAACGCCAGGGCGTTCCCGGTGGGTCAGCACGATCGCGCCGATCATAGCAACCAGCAGAATAAGGCCTGCGGTCTGAAAAATGAAAATATAGTCGGTATATAAAAGAACACCCAGCGCTTCGGTGTTAGTGACAGAAGCATCAATCGGTCCGGGTGACGCAGCGTTTTTGGCTACGTCGTCCCCGAAGTTCCATGTAAATGCCAGTGTCGCCAGCTCGATTAGCAGGATAAGGCCGATAAGTACGCCGAGCGGCATATGTTGCATCATGCCTTGTCGGAGTTCGGTGAAATTAATGTCGAGCATCATGACAACAAACAGGAACAACACTGCAACAGCGCCCACATACACAACGACCAGCAACATTGCGAGGAACTCAGCACCTAACAGTACAAACAGTCCAGCTGCCGAGAAGAAGGCTAATATAAGCCATAAAACGCTGTGCACAGGGTTGCGCGCAGAAATCACCAGCATGCCCGAGGCCAATGTAGTGGCTGCAAATACATAAAATACGATATCGGTTAAAGCTAAATCCATGGTCTTTCTATTCCCTACCGATACGGCGCGTCAGCGGCGAGGTTAACCGCAATTTCGCGTTCCCAGCGCTCGCCGTTAGCGAGCAGCTTGTCTTTGTCATACAAAAGCTCTTCACGTGTCTCGGTCGCAAACTCAAAGTTCGGCCCTTCAACGATGGCATCTACCGGGCATGCTTCCTGGCAAAAACCGCAATAAATACATTTCACCATATCGATGTCGTAGCGGGTTGTACGACGAGAACCGTCTTCCCGAGGCTCTGCCTCAATGGTGATTGCTTGAGCGGGGCAGATGGCTTCGCACAATTTGCATGCAATGCAGCGTTCTTCACCGTTTGGATAGCGCCTGAGCGCGTGTTCTCCACGAAAACGCGGGCTCAAGGGGCCTTTTTCGTAGGGATAGTTAATCGTATGCTTTGGCCGGAAGAAATACTTTATCGACAGCCAGAAAGCCGCCAGAAACTCTAAAAGCAATAGGCTGTTTAACGCTCGAAAAACTGATGTCATCGCTTCAAGCTCCCCTTAACCATTGGTCGGCAAAAAGCCGCCGTAGACAAAAATAGCCGAATAAAAGACTACAAAGAACAACGATAACGGCAGGAATACTTTCCAACCTAACCGCATCAACTGGTCATAGCGGTAACGCGGCACAAACGCCTTCACCATGGCAAACAGCCAGAACCCAAAGGCAATCTTGATAAATAACCAGATAAAGCCGGGGATAAATTCAAGGAATGGCAGCGGCGCGTGCCAGCCACCAAAGAACAGGATCGCCATCACCGCCGACATCAGTAAAATATTGGCATATTCACCCAGGAAGAACAGTGCGAATGCCATTGAGCTATATTCCACCTGATAGCCAGCCACCAACTCTGCTTCAGCTTCCGGCAAATCAAACGGAGGACGATTGGTTTCAGCCAGTGCAGATATGAAAAAGATAACAAAAATTGGGAAAAACGGCCAGATATTCCAGTAAATCGCGCCGCCCGCCTGCCTGTCCACAATATCGCTCAAGTTCAAAGAGCCGGCCGAAATCAACACACAGACAAGTACAAATCCGATCGATACTTCATAAGACACCATCTGCGCCGCAGACCGCAGCGCACCCAGGAAAGCATAGCGGCTATTGGAAGCCCATCCAGACATGATAATGCCGTACACACCCAGCGATGAGATGGCGAGAATATACAGGATACCCACATTGAGGTCAGCTATGGCCATGCCTTCATCAAAGGGAATAACAGCCCATGAAATCAGCGCCAACGTGAATGTAATCATTGGTGCCATAAGGAAAATAACCTTGTTAGCACCGGCCGGTATGATGGTTTCTTTAAGGAATAGTTTAAGGCCATCAGCAAAGGATTGCAGCAGACCAAACGGTCCGACAACATTTGGGCCGCGCCGCAACTGCACCGCCGCCCAAATCTTGCGATCGAAGTAAACCGTGAAGGCAACCGCGATCAAAAGCGGCAGCACAACAGCAAGGATCATCAAGACAATGCTGAAGAAATATAGTGTCGGCGTTGGTTCAAGTCCCAAAAGCTGGCCTAGCCAGGTTGTGGGCAACCACTGGAAAAATGCATCAACCATCGGTACCCGTCGCCTCCTCAACCAGTCCGCTGCGTGCTTCACTACAGTCAGCCATTATCTGACTGGCGCGTACGATAGGATTGGTATGATAAAAATTCTCAACTGCTGGAGCAATGCCACCAGTTTTGATTTCGCCTTTTTTGCCAAAATCGGCCCATTCAGTACGCTGGAGCTGATCAATCAGGTCAAACCCGGGAACATCTTTGGCAATTCTACTACGAAGTTCCGGCAGACTGTCATACGGCAGTGTGTCACCTAGAACTTCAGACAAAGCCCGGAAAATTGTCCAGTCTTCGCGTGCTGCGCCCGGCGCAAAGGTGGCTTTTTCCGTACGCTGGAAGCGGCCTTCGGTGTTGGCATATGTGCCAAATTTCTCGGTGTATGCTGCGGCGGGTAAAATGATATCAGCGTGCTTAACGCCCTCGTCTCCGTGCGTACCAACATAAACAACGGTGGTATTCTTCAAAGCGGAAGTATCAATTTCGTCTGCGCCAAGTAGGAATACCATTTTTAACTTGCCTGATTCTGCATCTGCGAGAATGCCGTCCACGCCGCCGCTAGTTGTCAGACCCAAATCAAGACCACCAACACGACCAGCTGCATTATGCAGGACGTTAAAGCCGTTCCAGTCTTTGCTTACACAGTATTTGTCTGCGATATCGCGGGCTGCTTTTAGAATAGCGGCACCGTCTGCCCGTGAAAGTGCGGCCTGTCCAACCAAAATGATTGGCTTTTTGGCGGCTTTAAGCGCTTTGGATGCTTCATGCTTGCCGCTGAGAACTGCGTCCAACAAGCTTGCATCGTCGCCGAACTCATCGACTTTGTATGTCAAATCTTCGACGTTCCCAATATTGCCAACTTTCAGGCCAAAATGTCGTACAGCTTTGTGGATGCGTGAATTGAGAATTGGAGCCTCAAGTCTTGGGTTCACGCCAACCATCAGCAGGTAATCGGCATCTTCTACACCAGCGATGCTGCTGTTCATGATGTAACCACCGCGTGCGCCAGCCTCTAGGTGAGAGCCGTCTTGACGGCATTCAACGCGGTCACTGCCCAACGTGCTCATCAGGTCTTTAAGGGCGGCCATGGCTTCCATGTCAGCCAGATCCCCAGCAATGGCGGCAATCTCGTTGCCTTTCACGCCCTTAAGCTTGGCCTTGATAGCTACAAATGCATCTGCCCAGCTAGCTTCCGCCAGCTTCTTGTTCTTGCGAACATAGGCCGCATCAAGTCTGCGCGCCTTCAGACCATCAAAGGCATAGCGAGTTTTGTCGCTAATCCATTCTTCATTAATTTCTTCATGAAGCCTCGGCAAAAAACGCATAACCGCAGCAC
>JAJFIU010000052.1 GCA_021774695.1 Alphaproteobacteria bacterium
GATCGTGCCGCGATGCTGGAAGGTGGCAGAGAAATAGGCCTCTGCGCCGTCGCCGACCATTTCAAACGGGAAGAACCAGGTTGCTGTCGAGCCGAAGCTGAACTCAGGCACTGACGCCAACCGGTTGCCATCGCGCACACCGCCGAGTACAGCGCCGTTGCTATCGAGCACTGTCGAGTCGAATTCTGATTCGATCAGGCTGCCAGCAAAGGTGAACTCAAAGCTATCGCTTGGACGCGCTTTGAATTCGGCCTCAAGCCCCTGTGTGTGGGCTTCGGGTACGTTAAAGGAAATCCGCGATGAGCAAGACCCGGCATCCAGTGTTACCTGCAGGTTGGAAATAGAGGTATAGAAAGCCGCTGCATTGAACGAGAATTTGCCCGAGTTTACCTTGACGCCTGCTTCGTAGTTCCAAAGGGTTTCGTCCTCATAGTCCTGGAAGCCACCAAAAATCGTCAGATCGTTGGCATTGCAAAGCGCCGTATTGAGCGGATCGTTTACGCCGCCGAGCCTGAAGCCTTTTGACACCTGTGCATTCACAGTTACCTGCTCATTCACGTCGTAAGCCATAAGGAAGCGCGGGGTGAAGCCATTAGCTGCTGTTGTATCCAACTGGTCCACAACGCCGTTTCCGAACAAGCCAACCTGGGTAACCAGACGTTCTTCACTATAGTCATAGTAACGCCCGCCAGCGGTGAAGTGCAGTTGATCGGTAAAGTCATAGGTTGCTTCACCGAAGATGGCATATTGCTCGATTGAGTAGGGCAGTTCGGAGAAGAAAGGCGAGTCGGTTGGCGCCCGGCCCAAGCCTACGGCCGCAGAAGTGCCAGCGCCGAGAACCGCATCGGTCACAGCATCATACCCTGGCGTTGGCAGAAACTGCTGGTAGAAGCGGTCGGTGTCTGAATAGAAACCACCGATAATCCACTGCAGTGGGCCATCACCGTTTGAGCTAAGGCGAAGTTCCTGGGTGAAGCTTTCAACTTTTGTTGTATCGCGCAGATTAGACGGCAGTAATACCGCCGAATCAGGGTATCCGAGATCAACCGACACACTGCCTGTCAGTGCACTTGCGTCGCGGCTAACCACAATATCGCGGTCAGTGTAGCTTGTCACAGAGGTAAGGTCTGCACCGTCGAAGCTATATTCGATGGTGGCATCCAGGATCATAGTTTCGTCCTCAAACCCTTCATCAAGCAGCAAGAACTGCTGACGTTCTTCGAAGGTGACCGCAGGCCGCGTCGTGGTGAATGGATTTGCATACAGGTTGAAAACTTCCTGGCGGTTGTTGCCGTCGGTTTCAATTTCCTGATAAATAATCCGCGGCGTGATTGTCAGCGCGTCGTTTGGTTTGAACGTCAGGGCTATTCTGCCGCCAGTGCGTGTGCCGCTGTTGACATTCTCGTCGATTGAGCCGCCTTCACGCAATGCGTCAATAAAGCCAGCATACTCAGTGTGGTACGCCACAGCACGGATCGCCGCGGTGTCGCCTAAGGGAACGTTGATCATGCCTTTGATGCTGCCGCCGGTGCCGCCGCCGTCAATGACGTTCAGGTCACCTTCAACGCTGCCTTCAAACTCATCAAGGTTTGGCTGGTTGGTAATATAGCGGATGGTGCCACCGATTGAGCCAGAGCCAAACAGTGTGCCTTGTGGTCCGCGCAGTGTTTCTACACGGTTTAGATCGTAAAGATCGATATCCGGTGTGAACAGTGACAGCGAGATGACCGACTCGTCCAGATAAACGCCCACTTGTTCTTTTACGCCGGGCTGGTCACGTACAATCTGACCCGCAGAAACGCCGCGAATGGAAACCTGACTTTGGCCAGGCCCCAGGTTTTGGATTTGCAAGCCGGCAACATTGCGGGCTACGTCTTCGAGGCTTTTAGCCCCGGAGCGACGAATATCCTGACCGGTTTGAGCATTGATTGAAAAGGGCACGTCTTTAATTGTCGATGCCCGCTTGGTTGCTGTTACAACAATTTCTTCCAGCGTTACATCGCCGTCTGCGTTCTGGGCTTGCAGGCCAGTTGCCCCGGTCGCGCCGAATACAAATGCCGATATTGTCGCCAGTAACGATCTTTTCCGTTTATTGGTGATCATGGGTGTCTCCCGAATTTCCCTTGGTTTCCTCTCCACACGAGAAATCGTTACAATTCCTCGCTCCGTAAGGCCGCCTGAAAATTCGGTGTCCCGAAGCATGATCGTGAGCGCTTCAAGTATAGTGTACTGACCGTCAACTGGGTTAACCCCTTTTGTGTCCGCCAATTCATAAGGATACAGCAATTGAACACCCGCTTGCCGGGTGAAAACTGCCAGTGCCGCGCCGAGGGTTTCCTCGTTGATACTGAACTCATATCTTTTGTTGGGGGTGTCGGCCCGAGCCAAAGTGCCATCAAAGCAAAAAGCAGATGCCAAAAAGCACAATAGTAGAGCCACTCTCCCCAGGTACGGCCTATTCTTATGTATCGACACAGTGATCAGACAATTTCCGTATTTACACCGGCCTTATGCATAGGACCGGTGACTTGTTAAAACCCGCAGTAGAAAAATATACTAGGGGTTGAGTTTTCCCCATTGTAACAATTGCGACAATTTTCGCCCCGTCAGCTGGCCAAACATATTGGTCCGTTGCATCCAAACAACAATTAGGGGGAAGGTGGTGCTCATCGCCTATCGGACCGCAGCGGTCAGGATATGCGGCTAAGCTTTACTCTTGTGGTCGAAACACGCTCAACCTGGATGCCAAAGGATGCTTCAAGCGAGTCGAACATATCCTCGACTTCGCCGACCTTGAAATAACCGCCGATGGGCAAATTTTCCAGGTCCGGATCGTCGATTTCAATGACGATGTCCGTATAGCGGCTTACATCTGCAACAACCGTAGACAGTGGCTCGCCAGCAAAAGCAATGAACCCGCCGCGCCATAACAGTTTTCTATCCAATGCCTCGCCGCTCATCCGGGTAAGGCTTTCAACCGTTTCGGCAAAAATAGCGCTTTGGCCAACGGTCAGCGCTGCCAGCGGCGTAAGGTCTTCAATCGGGGTGGCAAGTGCAGTACCGCTTAAAGGAGTTTGCGGCCGGGAAATCAGGGCAACAACCCCTTCAGACACGGTAACCTCAACCGATGTTTTGCGCAGATGGACAGTGAAGGCGGTGCCAACTGCTTTTACAATACCGTCGTTGGCATAAACCAGAAACGGCCTTTCAGCATCTGACGCCACGTCAAAATGGGCCTCGCCTCTCAGCAGATTGATTGATCGACGGTTGAGGTCTAAATCAACGGTTATCTCGCTGTTGGTGTTTAAAATGATTTTCGACCCGTCGGACAATAGTATTGTTTCCTGTTCGCCGACAGCCGTCGCATAATGACCTGATTGCTGCAGGCTTTGTCTGGTCTGCGTCAGGAAAACGGCGCTAAACGCTGCAATGACAAGGGATGCTGCAATAGTGCTGGCAACCCACCATTTTGCTGGCTTTCGGGCAAGAGCAGCGGGCACCAGCCCTGGATCATTATCCAGATAATTCAAGTCATCAAGGCATGCCATGCCGCCCCACAGTAAGGACATACGCTCCAGCGCCTCGCGGTGCTGTGGGCTCCTGGAAACCCAGTCTTTCAGTGCGGCAACCTCTGCGGAGGGCAGCGTCTCGCGCCCGTCCAGGCGCGCGATCCACAGCGCGGCCTCTTCCTCAATGGCCTTGAGGTTGGGAAATTCCACAATGTTTTCAGTTTTACTCATCTTTTACCTGCAACAAGGCTGATATTTCTGCACGGGCGGCTGTGTCATCTGTGCGAACCCCAGCACCAAATTCCGTCGGATCGTATCCGTGTTCTTTGAAGTATTGGTTACATTTCACCAAACCGGTGGCGATGTGTTTTTCAACACCGCTTACTGATATATCCAAGTGCCTTGCTATTTCCTTAACTTTCAGCCCGTCCATTTTTCGCAGCAGAAACACGCGCCGACAATTGGGCGGCAAGCTTGCCACTGCTTTCGTAAAGACAACCAGTTTGCGCTGACTGTCCAGTTTTTGGTCTGCACCAACCTGCCCCCTGTCCTGTAAGACAGATGAAGAGTTTGAATCCTCAATATAGTCGGTGGTTTGGTTAGCTTTTTTTGCCAGTTCATTCAGCGCTGTGTGCTTCGCCACCTGGAATAAATAGGACTTCGGCGAGCGAATTTCTGCTTTGGTTTCAGCGGCAAAGGCTTTGAGAAAGGTTTCTTGTGTCGCGTCTTCGACATCCTGTGCGCCAGTAAAAAAACGCGACAGATATTTTTTGAGCGCGAGCTCATTTTTTAGAAAACTGTCCAGAATACCTGCCACCAATTCCACCCCTCAGGTCTTGCCGCAACTGTCTAAATTGCCGCAAACCCACACCCACCGGCGGCACGCTAGCCTTTTTTTCGGCGATTAACAACAACCGGGTATTAGGCGGAAGTTGGATTTTCAGTGAAATACCGCTTCTGGGCGTTTTCAAAAGTGTTTCGGTTACTTAAGCAAAGGGCGGCTCATCGTCCCAGTTAAACCCGGCCGGCGCGTCGCCGCTGATAGCGTCTTTGAAGTCTGGTTCGCGCTTGTCGAGGAAAGATTGCACGCCTTCTTTGCCGTCGCGGGTGCTGGTGTGATACATGGTGCGGCTTTCGGCGGCGTGCGCTTCCATCGGGTGCGCTGCACCCATCATGCGCCAAATCAACTGCCGGTTAAGTGCCACAGACACGGCACTGGACTTCTCGGCAAAACCTTGTGCGATTTCGCGGGCCCGCGCTATCAGGCTGTCCGCCTCGACAATCTCGGAAATCAGTCCGGCTTCCAGCGCTTCGTCGGCGCCGAACACATTGCCTTTGAACGACCACTCCAGCGCTTTTTGCACGCCCACGAGGCGCGGCAGGAACCAGCTGGAACAGCTCTCGAGCGTGATGCCGCGCTGGGAAAACACAAAGCCAAACTTGGCAAACTTTGAGGCAATCCGCACATCCATCGGTAATTGCAGGGTGCTGCCCACTCCAACCGATGCGCCGTTGATCGCGCCGATGATCGGTTTTTTCATCCTGAACATTCTGAGCACGACCTTGCCGCCTTCATCGCGGTTGCGCTCCATCTCGGGGCCGCTTGCGTCGACAGTTTCATCGAGGCCAAACACGTTGCCGCTGGTGGAAAGGTCCATGCCCGCGCAGAAAGCGCGGCCGTTGCCTGAGATGATCACGCTGCGCACGTCGTCGTTTTCGTCGGCTGCGTCCAGCGCCGTAATCAACTCGCTTGCCATCTCGACGGTGAAGGCATTCATCCGCTCGGGCCGGTTCAGGAGAATGGTGTAAATGCCATCTTCGATGGTGGTCTCTAAAGTAGTATATTCCATTCTCTATCCCCAAAGCTGGTTTGTTTATCAGTTGAAAGTAGGGCAATCGCCGGACAAGAAAAGGAAGTGAATATAGAAGACTATAGACTTATTTCGAAATGACTGCTGGCAAAACGCCATTAGGAACATAATCATCCCTTGCTTTAAATAAGGTGGGATGATTGTAGTTGCCACCGAAGAAAGCTATCGCTAGTTCAAGCTCCGGAACCACCAGCACATATTGCCCGCCGTTACCCCCAGCATAATAAGCATTTACCTGTTTGCCTTTATACGGATATGTCCGTACCCACCACAGATAGCCGTATCCCTGTTCTCGCAGGTCATAGAGATGTGTTGTTGCCCTTTCAGTCCATTCCTTCGAGAGGATACGCCGTCCGTTCCAGGTGCCGCCATTCAGGTGGAGCTGCCCGAGCTTGAGGAAATCGCGAGGTAGCCAGCGGATGCCGCCACCAAAGTAGGCCTCGCCTGAGGGCATGAGATTCATATGATAGTTTTGGAGTTGTAGCGGCTTGGCCAGAAGTGTATCGAACATCGATGGCAACCATCGGTTTGCGGTCTTGGCAACCATGCCGCCTATCAGGTTGGAACCTGCACTGCAATAGGCGGCCACTTCCCCCGGCGTGTGTGCCATGGGCAGGGAAAGTGTGTATTTAAACCAGTCAGGCTCGGCAGTCTGGGATTGCATTGTATCTTCATTGCCAGGCGAGGAACTGTCGCTGTCATTGCAGGCGAAGCCGGAAGACATGGTCATAAGATGCTCGAGGGTTATGGTTCTGGCGCGCGGGTCAAGATTGGCGGGCAACGAACCCTGGTCAAGCATATGATCATAAACCCGCGTCGAGGGATGGAGTTTGAGGCCAGCCTGCTCGGCCGCACCGGCAAGTGACGCTGCAGCAGTTTTGCTGGCAGATCGTGTATCGTGGGTCTGGTTTCTCTGATATCCGTGAAAATATTCTTCAAGCACCAGCTTGCCTCTGCGAGCGACAAGCACGGCATGAATGTCCGGCGCATCAATGGTATCGATCGGTCGGTCGATCAGATTCTGAATGAAATCTGCCAGTTTGTCTTCGTCCATGCCAACGTCGGCAGCGGCAGCAACTGACCAGCCGTCATCGGTTTCTGGTGGTTGGCGATAAATATAGCGGGAATTGGTGGTCTGTTTTGGATAGAAATCGCTGTTTGCCGATATGCGGGTAAACAGATAGGCCCCAGCAGGCTGTAAAAAATCATTTTGAAGAACCATAGCCTTTTGCGCCGGGTCATAGGTGCCTGACATCAGAGCCTGAATCTGGCCGGTTGACCAACGATAGTCCCCCTCAAGGGTGATGGTGTTTTCGGGCCCGGGAACCAGGTTTCTAACGCGGGAAAAAACACCGAGATTGAACTCGGGGTTTCTAAGTACCGCTGAAAAGGTGCCGTCTTTTTCCTTTGATACAATCAAGTAAAAAGTAACGGTGTCATTGTAGGGCCGTAGCGTGCCTTCCCATGCTGCCGCAGATGTCGGTTTCATTGATATTGGCGACACAAAAGGCCTGCCCAGCCAAGCGCCGGGAGGTTGAATCCAGAAGGCTGTAGCTTCCAACACCGTGTCTTTGGTCTCCACCCTGAGTTGGCCGCGCTCAGTGCCAAAATCAAACAGGATATGGTTTTCGTTTACCTGACCGATGGCCGACGAACCGCCAACATCTGCCTGCCATACTTCGTTTTTGAAATTGATCGTAACCGGGCCGCGCAGTGCCGGACCCAGGTCGCGTTTTGCACGCCAAATTCCAGCAAGATTGATATCAGCGTCCGACGCAGCGGACGTGGGTGGAAAAGGAAACAGGACCAATAAAGCCACTATGGCCATCGCGGTAAAATTCATCAACCAGTCCTTCTGCCTATTTGCCACTATTGCGACCTTCAAGCCAGACGAGCACTGGCTTGGCGCCGCTTTGCAGCGAACGTCTCAGGTGGTTGCACGCGGTCCCCATATTGTTTTTGGAGAGTGCGTCCAGAATGTTCATTTTGTATTTGGACGTTGTATTGAGTGTTCTGGCATCACGCATGGATGCCAGTTCATAGCGTTTGGTCCGCCGCATGAATTGTTCGATCAATTCTGTCAGAACCCGGTTGGGACAATGGACCCACAAGAGCCGGTGCCAGTCTTCGTCCAGCTTGATAGCCGCGTCAACGTCGGTCACGGTGGGAAAGCGTTTCGCCATGCCGTATAGCTCAGCCAAGCGCGCCTTTTCCGGTAGGCCAGAAAGCCTTAGCGCTTCCGGGTCAAGATAGGATCGGATGGGATAAATTTCACGGACCTCTTCGGCATTAAGCTCGTGAACAAAAAACCCTCGTCGCGCTTTATGGGTGACCGCACCTTCCGCCTCCAGCGCCGAAAGCGCTTCGCGCAGCGGTGTCCGGCTAACGGCAAAGTGCCGGGCTAGATGAACTTCGTTGATATGCTTGTTGGGGTGCAATTGCCCTTCAAAAATCAGAGAGCGGATGGCTGCGACCAGATCTTCCTTCAGCGTTGGGCGTATTGGCAATATATTTTGCATACTGTATACAGTATTTAATTATTCTATATTGTCAACCCGTTACATTGGCGCGTGACGGTGTGACGGGTGCGTGGCATATTTCTGCAAGCTGTTGGTGCGATACCCGTTGGTGCTTGAGTTTTGCTATCGGGTCGTCCAAAATATGTCTGCTATTCGAGGGGAATGAAGATGCGCAATTGGTTTTACGAACAAATGGCGATGTATTCCGCCTATCACCGCGACAAGCGCAATCAGATGACCCACCATGTGGGCGTGCCGATGATTGTCTTTTCGGTGATGGTTTTGGCATCATTGGTGACAGTTGCCACCTCTGAGGCCGGGGTGCTCACGCTCGCAGGCCTGCTGATCACGGTTCTGCTGTTGATGTACCTGGTTTCGGCCCCACTTGTCGGTTTGGTGGCGGCTTTGATATACAGCATGCTCCTTTATCTGGCTGAACAAATCGGAGCAATGGGCACCAGCACTGCGCTGATAACCTTCGCTGTGCTTTTTGTCGGTGGCTGGATCATCCAGTTCTGGGGTCATGCCTATGAAGGTCGCAAGCCTGCGCTGTTTGATAATATATTGCAGATTTTCATGGCGCCTTCGTTCTTGATTGCCGAGATATTGTTTGCGCTAGGTTTGCAGAAGGGCCTACAGGCAGAAATAGAACAACGCATGCCGCAGTATCTGCCGGAAGCATAGCCAGCCCAATGACCATCACAAAAAAGGGTGCGCCAGCGCACGCACCCTTCATCAATTTTGCGGTTACCCGCAGCTTTACTCTTCAGGAATAATTTCTACCATCGGGATGCCTTTCAGCGCTTTGAAAACCGCAGCACTGAATGGGCCCTTGGACCAGCCATCGAAAAAGATTTTCAAATATGGGTCTCCGCCAGTGAAGCGTTCTTCAAAAGCTGAAAAGTCCAATTTTGCTTTCGCGTCCTCTTCGCTGAGGCCTTGGGCGAGCATGCTGTCGCGTTGATCTGCGATGGAATCTGCAAGCTCAATCAACAGGTCCACGTAAGCTGTATCGCGCTGAATTTTGCCGTGGCCCGGTACCAAAATGTCATAGCCAAGTGCATTGATATTTTGCAGTGTCATCGAGAATTTCCGTGGCGGAACATTGAAAAGATACGGCACAGGCACCACAACGATATCGCCTGTTGCAACAATCTTTTCCTCTGGTAGCCACATCACAATGTCACCTGCTGTATTGGCGTCACCCAGATACATAAATTCGATGCTGCGGTTACCTGAAACAATTGTTAATTTGTCGTCAAAAGTGATGGTTGGCTGGGTAATTTTCACGCGCTGTGCATCAGCATGAACAATGTCTGCATCATCGATAATGTTCTGGTAATATTTCCGGTGCGCGGGGGTAAGCGGGTCACCTTGCCGGTCTTTACCGGTTTTCATGTATCCCTCAACGGTTTCCTTATACTCCATCGTCCCTGTGTCGTATCCGTCGATGTAGCGGATGCGTTTGCTGTTGAAAACCTTGTGCGTGAATGTATGACTAATCACCTGAACATTTGGAAAGGCTTCAAGATAAGGGTGTGTGCCAAAGTTATGATCGCCGTGCCAGTGGCTGATCGCCACGTGCGTTACGGGCTTGTCGGTTACACTGCGGATTTTCTCAATAACACGCTCGGCATACAGGGGCATTCCTCCGCCATCATAAACCACGACGCCTTTGTCGGAGACCACAAAGGTGGCGGTGCCCATAACCGGGTTGCGCGGGTTGTCTTTTCGCACCCCTGCCCACACGCCGGGAGCTAATTCCTCGAACGTGGGCACCAACGGATCGGCGACTGCGCTATTGGCAAAAACGACCAAACCGCTGCATATCGCCGCCAAAAGCGAGCTGCGCAATGTACTGAATTTTTGGTTCATGATGTTATCCTCTCTGTTGGCCAGAGGTTGATCAAAAACCGAGCTTAAGAGAACTTAAGAATGGGGCAATAAGGATTAAGGATGCAGTAGGCGGCTCAGACAGCCATCAGGAAATAGCCGGATCCCCTAAAGATAAGGGCTGGCCAGCCACATAATGCGACCGAGCACGCGGTGGCTGCCGCGGCGGTTTTTAATGTCTTGCAGCGACACTGGCGCCGCCGCCTCGTAGCGTGGTTTCATCCACCGGGTCATTTGGGCGGCAAATTTCTCATCGTAACATTCGATGTTGAATTCGAAATTTAACTTCAGGGACCGCGCATCCCAATTGGAAGACCCAAACAGCGTCCAGGCGCTATCGACAATCATCAACTTGCTATGGTCGAACGGCGCGGGCGACAGGAACACCCGGCATCCGGCTTCAATAAGTTGTTTTGCACCCACCATTGCTGCCATTGAAAATAGAGGTAAATTGCTTTTTAGCGGCAGCAATATGTCGATGGTCACACCGCGAAGTGCCGCTTGTTTCAAGGCGGCTAACAAGGCTTGCTCGGGCAGGAAATAGGGTGTGATGATCTGCACCCTTTCGCGCGCTGATGCCAGCGCACTTTCGATAATCATTGCGGTTTTCTGCTGCGGCTCGTCGGGGCCGTCCGGGACCGACCGTGCGGCAACACCGCCGCTAACCGGGGTCACTTTCGGTAACCACAAGCTTTCATCCAATTGATGTTTGCTGGAAAACAGCCAATCGTCTGCGAAGGCTTCGGTCATCTGGGTAACAATTGGACCTATCAGGCCAAAATGCGTGTCGCGCACCCGCCGTTTGCCCTCGGCCCCCTCCAAATGATGCTTGCGAATATTCATGCCGCCAGCAAAGCCTTTGGTTCCGTCAATAATAAGCAGTTTCCGGTGGGTGCGCAGATTAAAAAACGCCAACCGCCACGACAGTCGGGCCGGGTTAAAGGTGGCAACGTCAATGCCGTGTCGCCGAAGCAGACTGGACACAGGTCGCAGGCCGTACATGTTGCCAACCGCGTCCACCAGCACTTTGACGTCAACGCCGCGTTCTTTGGCGCGCACAAGTGCAGTGATGATTTTCCGCCCTGCCTGATCGGCCTGAAATATGTATGTGGTCAACGCGACCGTATGTTCGGCCTCGTTGATAGCAGTGGCCATGGCCTCGTAAGCTGCCCTGCCGCCCTCATAAGGTGTGATGGTATTGCCGCTCGTGAGCTCGGTGCCGGCAACCCGGCCGGCAAGCCGGTCGTGCGCCAGCCAGCGGTACGGCGCGTCCGGGGTAATTTCCGCGAGATTTTGACCCTCAGGGTCGGCAAGAGACCCTCCGCGCGGCGCCAGCCCGCGTCGCTGCCTGATAGCAACCGCGCGGCGGCGGATGCGGCTGATGCCAAAAAGCAGATACACCATAACCCCGAAGAAGGACGTCAGCCAAACAACAGCACACCAGGCGATGGCAGAGCGCACTTCGTCTTTGGTATAAAGGATATGCACGGTGGTCAACAGCTGCACCACGACGCCGCCGAGGGCGACAACGATCAGATCAAACCATTCCAATGCAAAAAATTCCATAGCCTCTATATAGGCGAATTTGCCTGATCTGAAAGCCTATTGCGGCGATGAAACTGTTTCGCTGCGCTATATCAGCACGCAGGCCTTGTCGGCGGCAGCCGCATTCGCTAGCGTGCGTTTATGACCGATGCAAACCCGATTTTTGACAGTGGAACCCGCCTTTCAGGCAGCGGGCTTGCGTGCCGACGCGGTGGTCGGCGTGTGTTTGAGGGGTTAAACTTTGAGGTCCAGGCGGGTGATTTTCTTAGTTTGACCGGCAAAAATGGCAGCGGAAAGTCGACCCTTTTGCGCTTGATTGCCGGTTTTTTGCCTAAAAAAAGCGGCACGATCAGCTATAGCTGCAGTGGTAATGCGTCAGATTTTCTGGTCAGTGACGATTTCATGCTGGTGGGTCACCAAAACGGCCTCAAGCCGGGTTTTACTTTGCGCGAAAATGCCAGCTTTTATTATCGGTTGATGACCGGTAGCACCCCGGCGGCGAAGCGCCTGCAAATAGCCGCTGATATTTTTGCCCTCGACTCTTTGCTCGATGAGCCCGTGCAATATTTTTCCAGTGGCCAGCGTCACCGGTCTGCCCTGATGCGCCTCCCGCTTGTGGCCCGGCAAATCTGGCTGATGGACGAACCCACGGTGGGGCTGGACGCTGACAACCGGGCGGCCCTCGCGGCCCTTATCCAGCATCATATGGCATGCGGCGGTATCGTGATCGCTGCCACTCACGACCCCATGGGCGTTGCGGGCAATGTGCTTGATATGGACCAGTTCCAACCAAACACCGGCAATAGCGATGATATGGACGAGGGCTGGTTATGAGCCATCCTTCGCACGCGCAGCCTTCAATATCCTCGGTTTTTACCGCGCTTGTGCGCCGTGACGTCACGCTGGCTTGGGGCCAGGGCGGGGCAAGCTTGCTGGCGCTCGGCTTCTTCCTGATTGCGGTGTCTTTGTTTCCGTTTGGTGTCGGCCCCGAGCCGCAAATACTGGCGCGTATCGCACCGGGTATTATCTGGGTGGTGGCGCTGTTGGCCTCGGTGGTTAGTCTGGACCGGCTGTATCAGGCTGACTATGAAGACGGCTCGCTCGATGATTTGGTGCTGTCGCCCATGGGGCTTGTTGGCATTGCCGGGGCCAAGGTTCTGGCGCACTGGCTGTCGACCACCCTGCCGTTGGCGGTTGCTGCACCAGCGCTCGCGGTTCTGCTCAATTTCCCCGATGAGGGATACTGGGTGCTGGTTGGCTCGCTGCTTATCGGCACGCCCGCCCTGTCATTGATCGGCAGTATCGGTGCATCGCTTACCGTGGCTGTGCGCCGCGGCGGTGTGCTGATGTTCCTGCTGATCCTGCCTTTGTATGTGCCCACATTGATATTCGGTGTTGGGGCCGTGGATGCCGCCGTCATGATGGGTGACCCCCTGCCGCACCTGGCCCTGCTCGCTGCCACCACGCTCATCGCTTTGGTGGTTAGCCTCGCCGCCTCCGCCGCCGCGCTTAAACTAGCGCTGGAGTGAAATCAAATTCGCGTCATGAGACAGCGAGTCGCACTTGTGGTGCGGCCGGGTTCAGTTTAGATAGAAGCCATGCATAGATTCGCCAATCCAGCCCAGTTCAACCGCCTTGCCGACGCCGTTATGCCGTGGGCGATGATCGCGACGGTTTTGCTGTTTGGTGCCGGGCTTTATTACGCCCTTATCGGCAGCCCGCCAGATTACCAGCAAGGCGAAAGCGTGCGGGTAATGTATGTGCATGTACCCGCCGCCTGGATGGGTATGTTTATCTATGTGGTCATAGCTGTGGCCAGCTTTGTCGCTCTTGTGTGGCGGCACCCGTTGGCGCTGCTGGCAGGCAAGGCCGCCGCGCCCATCGGGGCCACCTTCACCGCGCTCGCACTTATCACCGGCATGCTGTGGGGCAAGCCCATGTGGGGCACTTACTGGGTGTGGGATGGGCGTTTAACGTCTGTGCTTGTACAGTTTTTCCTCTATCTTGGTTACATGGCGCTATGGAAAGCCATGGACGACGAGGAAAAAGCCGGTAATGCAGCCTCTATTTTGGCGCTTGTTGGTGTCGTGAATATTCCTATTATCAAATTTTCCGTGGATTGGTGGAGCACGCTGCACCAGCCCGCCAGTGTGATGCGGCTGGACGGCCCGACCATCGACGGCACTATGCTGGTGCCTTTGTTTCTGATGGCTGCCGCGTATCAGGTCTATTTTATTGTCGTGTTTATCTGGCGCATGAAGCTGGAGGTTAATAACCGCAAACTGTCAGTTATGCGCGGCTCAGGAATGGAAAATTGATGGTTGAATTTTTGGACATGGGCAAACATGCCATCTTTATCTGGAGCGCTTACGGCGTGAGTGCTGCATCGTTAGTAATGCTCGCGCTTCGGTCGCGGTCGCGCCAAAAGGCTAGCGACGAACAAGTTGTCGCAGCGCGGGCGCGTAGAAAGAGCGGCGCGTAATGGTTGGCCAAGGCAATCAGCGTAAGGGTCTGAAAACCCGCAAACAACAACGGCTGTTGGTTCTGTCAGCGGCAGTAGCAACCTTGGTCGGTGCGGTGCTGCTTGTTTTGTTTGCTCTCGGCGGTGATAGCCTCAGCCTGTTTCTGCAGCCATCGGATGTTAAGGCCAAGCAAATTGCAGCTGGCCAGCATTTTCGTCTCGGCGGGCTGGTCGAGGCCGGGTCGTTTAGCAAGGCGGAAGACGGTCTTACCTACCATTTCACGGTGACAGACTGTGTGGCCACATTGCCGGTGCAATTTAAAGGCCTGCTGCCTGATTTGTTCCGCGAGGGTCAGGGTGTGGTCACCGAAGGTGAGCTGAACGCTGAGGGGGTTTTTGTCGCCTCTACTGTGCTGGCCAAGCACGATGAAAATTATAACCCTCCCGGCACGCTGCCAAAGTCGGCGGATCAGTGCGTTCATCCCGGCGATGCTCCATATCAGGCACTTGATCAGGCACCTGACACGGTAACGGGCCGCTGATATGATCGGTGAAATTGGTCAATTTTCGCTTATAGTTGCGCTGGCTTTTGCACTGGTGGGAGCAACGCTGCCTCATGTGGGTGCCCACCGCGGCAACATTCGGTTGATGGCGTTGGCGGACCGCGCGGTACTCGCCCAGTTTCTCATGGCCGTTACGGCGTTCGCGGCCCTTACCTATGCCTTCGTCACGTCTGATTTTTCAGTGGTCAATGTGGCCGCAAATTCTCACAGCTTGAAGCCGATGCTCTATAAAATATCCGGCGTATGGGGCAACCATGAAGGCAGCCTTCTGTTTTGGGTGTTGATCCTGACGCTATTTGGCGCGCTGGTGTCGTGGCGGGGCAAAAACTTGCCGCTGCGGTTTCGGTCACGCGTGCTGGCAGTGCAAAGCTTGCTGGTTGTCGGTTTTCTGTCGTTCATTCTGTTTACTAGCAACCCGTTTTTGCGCCTTGACCCGGCCCCGCTGGATGGGAGCGGCCTTAATCCGCTGTTGCAGGACCCCGGCCTCGCCTTCCACCCGCCGATGCTTTATTTGGGCTATGTGGGCTTGTCCATCGCCTTTTCTTTTGCTGTTGCTGCCCTGTTGGAGGGCGAAGTTACGCCGCTGTGGGCGCGCTGGGTAAGGCCGTGGGCTTTGCTGGCCTGGACCTTCCTGACCGGTGGTATCGCCTTGGGCTCATGGTGGGCATATTACGAGCTGGGTTGGGGCGGATGGTGGTTCTGGGACCCGGTTGAAAATGCCAGCTTCATGCCGTGGCTGGCGGCGACTGCGTTGTTGCATTCAGCTATCGTAGTGGAAAAACGTGACGCCCTGAAAAGCTGGACTATTTTGCTGGCGATCGTTGCTTTTTCCTTCAGCCTGCTGGGCACTTTTCTGGTGCGCTCGGGGGTTATCACCAGCGTGCATGCTTTCGCCACTGATCCGGCGCGCGGGATTTTCATTCTCGGCTTTCTCGGCTTGGTGATCGGCGGCTCGATGGCACTGTATGCTTGGCGGGCACCGAAACTTGTCCCGGGCGGTTTGTTCGGTATCGTTAGCCGTGAAAGCGGCTTGGTGCTCAATAATATTTTCTTGTCCACCTTTGCGGCCGTGGTGCTGGTGGGCACACTTTACCCGTTGTTTGTCGAAGCAGCAGGAGCTGGCCAAATAACAGTTGGGCCACCGTTTTTCGAATTTGCTGCCATGATCCTGATGAGCCCGCTGATCGTTGCCCTTGGTTTTGGGCCGCTGTTGTCTTGGAAGCGGGGCAAGCTGTCGCGTGCGGCTCAGATTGCATTTCCGGCATTGGTGGTGGCGCTGGTTGCTGCGACCGTGTTGGTGTGGAAAACATCGGGCGGTTATGTGATGACAGCCTTTGGTTTCGGACTTGCGCTGTGGTTATTGGCGTCAGTGTTGCTGGAAATTGCAGGCCGGATAAAACTGTGGCAAGCCCCGGCACGCGCGCTTAGCCGGTTGACCAAATCTAGCCGCGCCCAGTGGGGCATGAGCCTGGCACACGGCGGGCTCGGTATTATGTTGCTGGGTATAACCATCAGCGAGGCTTTCACAAGCGAGCAGCTGCTGGTTATGGCACCGGGAGATACCGCAACAGTTGCCGGTTACGATTTCAAATTTGACGGTGTTGCACCGGTGGCGGGGCCAAATTATTCCGCCGTGCGCGGCTTTTTTGAGGTCAGCGAAAACGGCGAGACCATGACCACTTTAATGCCAGAAGACCGCGTCTATACCAACCCGGTTATGAACACCACTGAAGCGGCAATTTACCCGCTTTTACCCGGTGATCTGTATGCAGTTGTAGGTGAAGCTGCAGGCGCGGGCCGCTGGTCGGTGCGGCTTTATTTCAAGCCGCTGATATCCGGGATTTGGCTCGGTGCCATTATGATGATGATCGGCGGAATACTGTCGCTGTCTGACCGTCGGTTGCGGATTGGTATGCCGGCAGGCAAGCGGGCAGTTGTTTCAGTTAAGCAACCTCTTCAATCAGAGGGAGCTGTTTGATGCAGCGGTTTGTCCCCTTGATAGTTGTGGCCGTGCTGGTGATGCTGTTTCTCGGTATGATGCTGTCTGACCGCAACCCCAATGAAATCGACAGTGTACTGATCGGGCGACCAGCACCCGAGTTTTCGCTGCCGAGCTTGGCCGAGGGCGCAGCACCGCTGACCACAGCAGACCTGAAAACCGGCGAACCGGTGCTGGTGAATTTTTTTGCTAGTTGGTGTGTGCCCTGCCGCGCCGAGCATGAAAATCTGATGATCCTCGCGGGCAAGTACAGGGTGCCGGTTATCGGCATTGCCTATAAAAATGAGGCTGATAAAGCGCGCGGATTTTTAACTGAACTGGGAAACCCGTTCAGTAAAACCGGGCTGGATTTGGACGGCCGTGTCGGTATTGATTGGGGGGTTTCCGGTGTGCCCGAAACCTTCCTGATCGACGGTGAAGGCGTAATCCGTTACCGGCATTGGGGCCCGATTGTTGGGAGTAGTCTGGAAGAGCGACTGCTGCCGCAGCTGGAGGCGCTGCAATGATCCGTTACCTGGTTTTAGTATTCTCTGTTTTTGCCTTTACGCTGGCTGTTCACGCTGTTGCAGTGGACGAAAAACCACTTGCTGATCCGGTGCAGGAAGCCCGTGCGCGCGCGTTGATGAAAGAGTTCCGTTGCCTGGTGTGCCAAAACCAATCGATTGAAGATTCGAACGCCGAACTGGCGCAGGACCTGCGCATGATTGTTCGCGAGCGTATCGCGCTGGGTGATAGCTCCGATAATGTGCGCGCCTATATGGTCGACAGATACGGTGACTGGGTGTTGCTGCGCCCACCGCTGAAGTCCTCTACCTATTTTCTGTGGGGGTCGCCGTTTTTGGTGGTGTTGATTATCCTGCTGGTGGTGATGAGAAAACGGCGCAGTGCTGCAGCAGTGCCGCAGCCCTTGTCGGACGACGAGACCGCGCGGCTGGCTCAGCTGCTGGAGGACGACACATGATCTGGCTGATATTTTCCCTTATTATAGCGGTCGGGCTTTTGGTGCTGTTCTCGGGGCGCAGTTCGGCGGACAGGGTTGTTGATCCGGTGGCCCATTATAAAGCTCAGTTGGCTGAAATAGATGCGGACGAAGCGCGCGGCATGATTGACCCTCAGTCGGCGCAAGCGGCACGCCTTGAGGTACAGCGACGGTTGCTGCGCGCTAATGAGCGCGTCGGCGACTTAATCAAAGACTCGGGGCCCGACTCGGTTGTGGAGTCTAATCCTGAGTCTGTTTCTTTGCCTGAGGATGTTGCAAATAATAGCGGCTTCGCGCTGACGACCTATGCCGGGGCGGCACTTGCCCTGATAGTTTTCTCTGGTGGCCTTTATAATTTGCTGGGCTCGCCTGGCACGCCGGCTGCGCCGCCGCCGCCGCGGCAAGCTGCAGAGAACCAGCTGTTGGAAGAAAGCGGCATTACTATGGGACAGGCCGCTGAGCAGGTGAAAGCTCATTTGGCTGAAAATCCGCGCGACATGCAGGGCTGGCAAGTGTTAGCCAAAACTGCAAGCGCAATCGGGGACTTTCCGGCAGCCATATCTGCTTATTCAGCGCTAGCGGACATGAACCCTGGTGAACCCAATTACCGTATCGAAGAATTCGAAGCTTACATGGCACATGCAGGCGGCCAGATAACCCCAGCGGCACAGCTTGTGCTCGCGGCATTGTTGGACACAGCGCCTGACCATCCCGCCGGGCAATATTATCTGGGGCTGGCACACTTGCAAACTGGAAACGAATCTGCCGCGCGCGCGGTTTGGACTGCGCTTGCTGATCGCTCCACTGCGGACGCGCCGTGGATGCCGACGCTCACGCGCCAGCTCCGCGGGCTGGGTGGTGGTCCGCCGGAGCTGTCTGACGAGGATATTGCCGTAGTTAACGACATGAGCGACAGCGAGCGTGAGGCGTTTTTGAACTCGATGTTGGCGCGCTTGCAATCCATGCTCGACTCGGACCCCTCGGATACCAACGGTTGGTTGATGCTTGCACGCTCAAAACTGACTTTAGGGGATAAAAAGGGTGCAATTGATGCACTTAAAAGTGGTATTTCGGCGAATCCGGGGGAGAAATCGGCTGAATTGCAGGCGTTTCTTGACAATCTGGAATAGAGTCATGATCTTTAACGTTGCTTTTACGAAGTGGCCTTAAGATGCCTGCGTAGAAAGCCTAAGCAAGGCCCGTAGAATACGACCGCCTTCCTCTCGCTGAATTGGCTCGCACGATATCATTGGGGTTTAAAGACCATGGTTGATGTTAATCCCGGCACGTCTGCTCTGCAGGCGCAGTTGCAAGCAAGTAAGGCACATGGCAAAATTTCGCCGCGAGCATTATCGTCGGGAAATAATAGGGCCTCTTTTGATCCTCAGGGTGGAACGCCCAAGCGTATCGCTGCGCGCACAGATATCCCGACGCCTGACCGCCGGGTCCCGGTAAAAATCAATAGTAGCGCTGGCAAGTTGTCCAGCGCAGGTGAGATTGAAGACGCCAGCTTTCAGGTTGCCCGCTTTACCAGCTCAAGCCGCGAAGCGCCAACAGGCCGCTTTTCTAACGAAAGCCTGAACAGCCGACATCAGCCCCTGGGGCAGATTATCAATATTCTGGTTTAGCCGCGATAGGATCTAAGTTCCGCCTGCAATCATTACTGGACGAAACGCTGGTTGCGCGCCACATTAGGGCTATGTCAAACCCGCCGTTTACCCCCGACCATTTTCACCGCGCCGTCCCTGACGGCGATGACCACGAACGGCTGGTGTGCCGCGATTGTGGTTTTGTGTCATACGAGAACCCCAAAATTATTGCGGGCGCGGTAGTAACATACCAGGAGCAAATTCTATTGTGCCGCCGGGCCATTTACCCACAGAAAGGCCGCTGGACCATTCCGGCTGGTTTTTTGGAAATGGGAGAGGCCCCGGCTGAAGGTGCAGCGCGCGAGGCCATGGAAGAAGCCTGCGCCGATATTACCATCACCGATTTGCTTGCGGTTTATTCGGTGCGGCGGATCAGCCAGGTTCATATGATGTACCGCGCCACGCTTGCTGCGCCCAAGTTCGAGCCAGGGCTGGAAAGCCTGGAAGTTGCCCTGTTTAACTGGGACGATATCCCTTGGGACGAGCTTGCTTTTCCCAGTGTGCACTGGGTGCTCAACCATTTTGACAGCGTGCGCGGCAAAAGCGGCTTCGCGCCTTTCACCAATCCTGAGGGTTGGGAAAAAGTTTAACATCGGTTATATGCAGCAAGTTCGCTCCAACCATCAGCTGAGGCTACCCTATGACGGACATCATCGCTGACTATCACCGGGTTGCGGAAGCTGCAGGCGTGCAGGTGGGCCAGCTGTTTGAAGACACGGTTCAAAAAATCTATGAGGTCTGGTTGAAGCCGGGCGACCATGCGGTTGACGTGGGTGCACACCGCGGCGCGCACTTGTTTCCCATGGCCAGAGCGGTGGGGTCAACGGGGCGCATTTATGGCTTTGAACCGATTGAGGCCATGTATGCCGCGCTCGAGAAAAAACTGAAAATCGGGGGCCTCGAAAACGTAAAATTATTTAATCTTGCGTTGGCACAGAAAGCGGGCACCGCAAATTTCAACTATTTTGAAACCCGACCCGCCTTCAGCGGGCTTGAGCGGCGCGGCACTCCTTTTGGCGACGAGGAAGGCGGATTGAAAAATGTTACCGTTAAGTGCGCGACGCTGGACAGCAAGCTGCCGCTGTTTAAAAAAATATCTGCGATCAAACTGGATATTGAAGGCGGCGAGTTGCATGCTCTGATGGGCGCCCGGAAATGCTTGACTAAATCACGCCCTTTGGTGGTTTTTGAAAATGGCCGCCAAGCTGCGGCAACAGTTTACGGCTATACAACTGACGATTTTTTCCAGTTTTTTGAAAGCGTGGACATGAGAGTTTTCTGGTTGTCCGGCGAAGAGTTTACGCTGGCTGACTGGCAGATAAAAAAGCCCTGCTGGGAATTTGTCGCCCTGCCCACAGAGAAGGCCGACTTTGCAGACCGGCTGCCTGACTTGTGCAAAGAGGTACTGGCAGCTTGCTCAGCAGGTGGCGGCGTTTAATCTTCAGCAGGCAGGTATTTCGCCAAAAAGGGCATCTGGGCGTGCACCAATCGACTATTTGTTCAGTAGTGACCATAAACGCTTTGGCAAAATGAAGGCAATAATTGCGAGAACGCAATCAAATTCACTTGCTCTTTTGTTGGGGCGTTCGCCAAAATCTATATTCGCTATCCGCAGGGTGCGCCTTTTCAGCCGCGTCAACCGGCTTGAGGCCAAGGCTTTGTCTGGGGACAAAAAATACTCAGATTCTTTTTGGCCATTGGAGAGGGAAAACTGCTGCCATATTTGAGAAACGACTTCGATGAACTCTGGTGTTGCAATTGCCGCTGCTCTTCGATGAACGCCAAACGAATAAACACTGTCATTTTGTACCATCTTTTGAATTTGATGCTGCATACTTTCATTGTGCACCGCCTCTTCAAATAAAGTCGCTTTTATCGCTTTGCATTGAGAGTAGGAGGAATCTATGGGCCGATTACTTGCGGCCAGAAAAGCGATGTAAAGATAAAATTCGGTACAAACCTTCCTCATAAAAAAATTGTAAAATGTACAGCTTTCCTTTTTCTCGACATATTGGAGAAGTTCCAGAACAAAAGTTGTTTTGAACAGGAATGGCGTTACCGTCGGCAAGGTTTTTGCCGATTCGTCGCTTGTTGCCAATCCAAAAAATTCACGCGCGGCGTTGTAGCGCTCTCGATAGGGCTCGTGTATGGCAACCATGGGCATTTTCATACGCCCATTTTGATCAAATATGCTTTCGTGGTTGAGGGAACGGATCAAATGGTTTTTGCAATCCAAGACAAGATAACAATCGGCGCTCACCACGCGAGCAGCAAGCAACTTCGCTGCTTGCTGTCCCCACCAGCCATCACGCGGAACCTGCACACCGAACAAAATTCGAGTGTCTACAAAATTTATCTTGTTAGCCAAGGCACCATATTCGGGCAAAACTCTTTGAAGAAACTGCCACAAAAATATTTCAGGGTGTCGATCATGTACCAAAATGTGGATATTTTTTATCAGGTCCGCATCGGCATATAGTCGGAGTGAGCGCGCTTGTAACTGCAACAGCTTCAGCTCACCCAAAAAGGCGACCACAACTATGTCCAGTTTGGGTTTCTTTATTTCATCAGGGCTACTAAGCGAAACCAACGGTTTAATCTTCAGCAGGCAGGTATTTCGCCAAAAAGGGCATCTGGGCCAGGAGAAAAACGAAATTAATTGCCATATAGCCGAAGGTCTTGAAGTTAACCCAGAAATCGGTTGATTGCGTGCGCCAAATCGCTTCGTTAACCACAGCCATCGCCAAAAAGAAGATGATATAGTTGCGGGTAAATAGCCGCCAGCCTTCATCAGCCAATTCAAAGGCTGTTTCCATCAGCATCTTGATATAAAGTTGCCCGCGCAGCAGGCCCACAAGCAAAACAATGGCAAAAATACTGTTTACCACCGTCAGCTTCATTTTGACGAAGGTTTCGTCCTGCAGATACAGCGTCAGGCCACCCAGTATCATTACAATCACAAAAGTAAATTTAAGCATGGTGCTGATATGGCCGGTGCGCAGCCTGGAAAAAACCGCTGCAGCAACAATCGCGACCATAAAGGTGGCGGTGGCAAGAAAAATGTCGCCGAGCTTGAAGGAGGCAAAAAACACCAGCAGCGGACCAAATTCCACAGCAAACTTTGCAAAGCCGGTTAGATGCTTTTGCGGCACGGGCCCATCACCATCAAGGCGGTCGTCGTTGGTGTGTTGCTCGTTTGTCTTATCTGTCGTCTTTGGGTCTGTCGTCTTCGGGTCTGTTGCTTTTATGTCAGTCACATTTGTTCTCTTTTTGCTGTCGTTCGGCGGCGACCCTATCGCCTCTTGCCGCTCAAAGGAAGACCTCGTTAAATGATGCACGCTTTTTTGATACGGCTAGATTGGGCGCCCGCATGCTGAAATTGTTTAAAGATCGCAATTTTACCGTCTATTGGGTCGGTGAATTTGTCTCGGTGGTAGGCGACCATATTAGTATGATCGCCTTTCCGTTTCTGGTGCTGCAGCTAACCGGCAGCCCGGCGCTCACCGCATTTGTTTTTGCGGCACAAGGCTTGCCGCGCGCGGTGATGATGCTGGTTGGCGGCGCGGTTGTTGACCGCACCAGCCCCAAGCTGGTGATGATCCTCTCTAACCTTGCGCGCTGTGCGCTGGTGATGTTGCTGGCCTACTTGCTGCATATTGACCAGATATCGCTGCCGATCATTTTCACAATCGCTATCCTGTTTGGGCTTGCCGATGCCTTTTTTTACCCTGCCAACACCGCCATGGTGCCTTCGGTTGTCGCCAAGGAAGACCTCAAGCAAGGCAATGCGCTGGTGCAGGGCTCGGTTTGGGTCGGGGTTATTATCGGCCCGGCGCTGGCGGGGCTGCTGATCGCTGGCCAAGTAACCACTGTTGGCCACGATGTGGGGCTAGAGGCCGCCAGTTTCGAGACTAACCGTCCCGGTTTTGCCCGCGCCTTTTTCATCGACGGCCTTACTTTTGCGTTGTCGTTTGTCTCGCTTCTGTTTGTGCGCGCTCGCTCATTAGCGGGGGAGGCAACCGAGGAAGGCGACGAGGATAAGGGCACCTCTATGCTGGGCGAGGTCAGCCAAGCGATCAAATGGGTTTGGTCGGTGCCTGCGGTAAGGCTTGGCTTTATTGGCATTGCGATACTGGAGTTTTTCTTTCAAACACCTATTTTTGTTGGTCTGCCAGCATTGGCAAAATTGCGCTTTGTCGAGCCCGCCTTTGTTTACGGCCTGATGATAACGGCCTACGGCTCTGGCGCTCTCATCGGGGCGGTCACCGGCGGCATGAGCAAAGGGCCGCGCGACGAAAACCTGATCCGAACCATGTTTTTCATCTTCACCGGCTCGGGTGCGGCCATCGGGCTTATCGTGCTGTACCCGCCTTACTGGTGGGCCATGCTGTTGTTCTTTTGCACAGGCGCCGCCGACAGTTTCATCTGGGTGCATTTCACCACCTGGCTGCAAAAGCTTACGCCTGAAAAATTGCTGGGCCGGGTGATGAGCATCATGATGTTCATGTCGGTGGGGCTTATCCCCATTGCCAGCATCATTATGGGCATCGCGTTTGAGTGGAACCTGCAGGCGTCGCTGATTGGCGCCTCGGCTATCATTGTTATCAGCTGCATTGTGGCAGCCTTGCATCCGGACAGTCGGCGCATGATAGTGCCGAAAGCAGGTAATACGGAGCCAACAAACTAATGCGCGGCTATTTCGCCATCGGGATCGATCAGGCCTCCAAGACAGGCAATGTGGGCAACCTTATCCGCACCGCCCATTCCTTTGGTGCCAGTTTTGTTTTTGCGGTTAACCCCAAAGTAGTGGCCCACACCGGCGAACTGATCACCAAAGATTTCACCGACACCAGCAAAAGCCATCAGCAAATTCCGTTTTTCAATTACCCCACCGCCGCTGATGTTGAAGTGCCGCAAGGCTGTCAGGTTGTGGGTATCGAGATCACCGATGATGCGGTTGACCTGCCCAGTTTCAAGCACCCGACACAGGCGATATACGTTCTTGGCGGGGAGCGTTCCAGCCTCAGCGCCGATATGCTGGCGCGCTGTGACAGCACGATCAAAATCCCGACAAAATTCAGTCTTAATGTTGCAACAGCGGGTGCTATCGTTATGTATGACAGGCACCGGGTTATGGGTGGTTACCCAGACCGGCCTTTGATGACGGGTACCAAGCCCGAAGCGCGCCCCGAACATGTGCACGGCGCAACCAGAAACCGGCACGTAAGCAAGGCTGACCGTATAGCAACTGAGGCAAAACGCGTTGGTATCTTGCCGCGCGGCACCAAAAGCGGTTAAATAGAACTTGAGAATAAAAAAAGGATTAAGCGGCAGATGAAAGCGGGTTTGTTAGCAGTATTATTTTTAGGCTTTACCATTGCGGGCAGCTTTGGTGGTTTTGGGGCGGCTGAAGCGCAAAGCGAAAAACGTCGCCATTTAGGTGCGTTCCGTGACTGGGACGCTTTTGTTTACACCTACCCGGGAGGGCAAAAAACCTGCCACATGATCTCCAGTCCCAAATCATCGCAAGCCAGCCGCAGGAACGCCAGCCGCGGTGATATTTATATTATGGTATCGCATCGCCCCGAATACGGTGTAACCGGCGAAGTGAATGTGGTGGTGGGCTACCCGATCCGGCAAGGCTCGGACGCGGTGTTGGCTGTCGATGGCCGTAGCCGGTTCGAGTATTTCACCGAAGGCTCGGGCGCGTGGGCTTACGACCCGTCGGATGATGCCAAAACCATCGCCGCCATGCGCCGCGGTAACCGGCTTGTGGTCAACGCCACCAGCCAGCGCGGCACCAACACCACCGACAGTTACAGCCTCTCAGGCTTCACCGCCGCCTATAATGCCATTACGGCAGCTTGTAGGTAGGCTTAAATTATAGAAATTATCAGTATAGCTTTGTCAACGATCAACAGATTGGCGGTAGCATGCAGAAAACTTCAATTGATAAGCTGACAGAGTTACTTCAAGAAGACAGCGACCTTCTTGAAAATCAGCTGAAGCTTGCTGGATTGCAAGTGATGCTTTTCGAGTTTTTACGCCAAATAGTCCATGAGCGGTTGGAATTTTTTTTTGGAGATATGACCTCCACTGCGAAGGGTGGCTGGACATGGAAGGTTCCAGAAAAGCATCAAGACTTGTTTTCTAACAAAAACGGCCCTGCATTCGAAAAACAACTGACGTGGTTCGAAGAAATGGGTGCAATTTCGCATGATGATATTGAAATTATTCAGCTTCAAAGACAACGTCGGAATGATATAGGGCACCGAATGATTAATGTGCTGACTGACGATTCCATCTCGTCGATTGCTAATGAAGAGTGCCAAGCTTTATTAGGGATGATTTTTAAAATTGATAACTGGTGGTTACGAGAAGTCGAAATGAGTATAGACCCAGATTTTCCGGGCAGAGAAGACGAAGATGCGCGTGCTACTGCTACATCGTTTGCAACACAAATTTTAATTCAGTTTGTGCGAAAGGCTTGTGGATTGCCAGCCGATGAACCAAGTGAGTAATAGTGTCGACCACCATCATTCACACTCCCAACGCTTCTTTGTAGCGCCTGCTTGCGCGTAAGCTGTCGCCGCCTCTTAACTTCACCATCAGGTCGCCGCCCGCGATGGGGGTGGTTTCCATAATCGCGGCCCGGTTAACGATGGTGGACCGGTGTACCCGCACCGCGTCGCAGCCGTGCGCTTGCAGGGTTGCTTCCAGTTCGGTCAGGGTAATGCGCGCTAACTGGGTGCCCGACAGCGAGGTCACCTCGGCATAGTTACCGGCGCTTTTGGCCAGCAGAAATTCCTGCGGCTGCAGCAGGATGGTTGCAGCACCACTTTTCAGGGTAATCGGCTCCGGTGGTTTCGGTAGCTGCCCGGCGGCTTTGGCGGCGATCATCTGGCGCTGTAGCTGGGCAACCAGCAGGAAGGCGACAAAGGTAATCGCGTCTTTCTGGTACTCATACAGCAAGGCACCCGGGCCGCCCGCAAAAAACCTGTAAGGCCCATCAAACACCAGCGGCCAAACCGCCATGCGCAGCCCGACCATCAATAAAACATGCGCCAGCGAGAACAAAAGGCTGGCACCGATGTAGGGCAGCAGCTGATGATGCCAGTTTTTGAGAGAAAGCGGACGCGCGTCAAAAAAAGCAAACAGCAGCGGCAAAATTATAATCAGTGCCACCGCACTTGAATATTCCGTGGTAACCGGGTTTTGCCACACCATGGGCACACCGAAGCCCGCCGCATCCGATAACTTGATGCTCACATTGATGGCGGCAATCACCAGCGTAACCACCACAATTATATCTATCAGCGGGTCGCGGGTGCGCGCTTTGACCAATTGTCGGTACTTTGTAAACCAGCGTATCATCGGGGCAGTATAGGCGGCACACGGCGGGCTGAAAAGCGCTTATTTCAAAGGCTCTTACCGCTTATCCCGCGGGTAATACCGCTTATCCCGCGCTCAAATAGGCGCGCTACCGCTTGTCCCACGTGGTTGCCTATTAGCCCAAACAGCGTGCAAGGAGCAGGGCGCGCACCTAGTTTGATGACAAATGTTACGACAAAAGCGAGGATAACAAAATGACCCCTGCAACAGGAAATACTGCAACAGGAAACCCCTTAAATGGAGCACCGAAAATAGACGCTCGCCGTTATGATCTGGACTGGCTCCGGGTTATCGCCTTTGGCCTGCTGATATTTTACCATATCGGCATGTATTATGTGTCGTGGGGCTGGCATGTCAAAAGCCCGCATGCGGGGCCGTTTGCCGAACCGCTGATGATTCTCCTGAATCCGTGGCGCTTGCCCTTGTTGTTTCTCATTTCCGGTGTTGCCTTGAAATTTGCGGTGGACAAAGCGCATGATAAAGCCCAGGCCGGTTTTACGCAAAAGCGCTTCTTTCGGCTGTTTATCCCGCTGATCGCCGGTTCGTTTCTTATTGTGCCACCGCAAAGCTATTTTGAGCTGCTGGCGAACGGCGAAATCACCCCCGGCTTTTTCGCTTTTTACCAGAAATATATCAGCGCCGACCAAAGCTTTTCGATCATCCTGCCCACCTGGAACCATCTTTGGTATGTGGCCTATATGCTGGTCTATACCATGCTGGTGTTGCCGTTGATGCCGCTGATAGGCCGTTGGGCAACCGCGATGGATACACCCGGCTTTGAGCGCCTGATGACCGGTGGCCGCGTGCTTTTCATACCGGGGCTATTGTTTGTGCTGTACCGTTTCACCACCGATAGCTGGTTCCCCGACGAGACCCATGCATTGGTGGATGATTGGGGCGCGCACGCCCGCTATTTCAGTTATTTCCTGATCGGGATTCTACTGGCCAAAAACAGCGCCTTTTGGCGGGCAGTCGCTAATGCCCGGCGCGCGGGCCCGGTGGTTGCGATTAGCCTTGCACTTGTGCTCAGCCTTATGTGGGCAAACCGCGACTGGGTTATCGATCAGCCCCTGTTTCTGACCGCTGCCCAGACACTGCGGCCCCTGTATGCTTGGGTGGTTATCGCGGCGCTGCTGGCGCTGGCGCAGCAGCATCTGAACCACAAAAGCCCCCTGCTTGCCTATCTCACCACCGCCATCTTCGCTTTTTACATCCTGCACCAAACCATCATTGTGGTGGCGGGCGTGTGGCTCTCGAGCTTTAACCTGCCGGTTGCGGTTGAGTTTTTGGCATTGGTGGTGATCACCTTTGGCGGGTGTTATATTTTGTATGAATTTGTCATTCGCCGTATTGGCTTCTTGCGACCGCTGTTCGGCGTGCCAAGAAAAAACTAGCCGTTTCTTCAGTTGCGTGTATTTGTTTTTCTGAGGGGCAACCAAGCAAGGACTTAACGCGGTGACAGATTACCAAGCCATATTGGACGAAATTGCTGAAAAGATGCGCCCAAACTTTGGCAAAGGCAGTGTCGCTAATTATATTCCCGCGCTTGGCTCCGTTTCGCCGGACAAATTTGGCATGACCGTTCAAACCGTGGACGGCGGGAGTTTCAGTGTCGGCGATGCAGCCGAGCCTTTTTCTATTCAAAGCCTTTCAAAGCTTTTTGTGCTGCAAATCGCCATGTCAGATTTCGGCGACGAGGTTTGGTCCCGTGTGGGCAAGGAACCCTCGGGCGACCGGTTCAATAGCTTAATGAAGCTGGAACTGGAAAACGGCGTGCCGCGCAACCCCTTCATTAACGTAGGTGCACTTGTAACAGTTGATATGCTGATGAGCGGCGAAGGTGATGCCCGCCAACGGATCAGGGATTATCTGCGCACTTTGGCGCTGAACGACAGCATTGATGCAAATACAGTGGTGATGAACTCAGAAATTGCGCATTCCGATGTGAACCGCGCCATGGCGCATTTGATGCGAGCGCATGGTTCTATCGAATGCGATGTTGAAGAATTGATTGCCACATATTGTTACCAATGCTCGCTTGAAATGAGCTGTATCGATTTGAGCAAGGCGGCCTTGCCGCTGGCAGTTGGCGGTTATTCCAAGCTTCACGGCGATACGATTTTATCGGCGCAGGCTTGCAAACGTATCAATGCCGTGATGGTAACCTGCGGCATGTATGACGGTGTTGGCAGTTTTGCCTACCGGGTTGGTTTGCCAGCGAAAAGCGGTGTCGGCGGCGGCATTGTTGCTGTGGTGCCGGGAAAACTTGCTGTTGCCGTATGGTCGCCCGAGCTGGATACTTCAGGCAATTCTTATGTGGGAACGGTTGCGCTTGAATTGTTTACCAGCATGACCAAAACCGGCATTTTCTAGCGTCAGGCGCGCCTCCTTCAGTAAACTGATATATTTACAAGTCGTGTAAGCACGCTTATAACCCGCTCCTTCAGTAACCGCCTGCCTCATGGAACGTGAGGGGGCTTTAAATGACCTGGCGCATGGCCAAAACTAAAATGGCTCGGCAAAAGGCAAGGTGAAGAAAATGCAAATTACCCCCGACGGCGGTGTGCCGATCGTATCCCCGCGCGCTGTTATTCCCGAAGAGGGCCTGAAAAATATTCTAGGCCTCGACCGCACTGAACTGCGTGATGCCATCGCGGCTATCGGCGTGGCTGAAAAACAGGTGAAAATGCGCACCAGCCAAGTGTGGCACTGGGTGTATCACCGCGGTGTATCCAGTTTTGATGACATGCTCAATGTGTCCAAGGAGGTGCGGGCCAAACTGGCCGAGCATTTCATCATCAGGCGGCCAGAAGTTGTTGAGGCGCAGTATTCTGAAGACGGCACGCGCAAGTATCTGATCCGCTTCCATGACGGCAACGAGGCCGAGGCGGTTTATATCCCCGAGGAAGACCGCGGCACGCTGTGTGTCTCAAGCCAGATTGGCTGCACACTCAACTGTAAATTTTGCCACACCGGCACCATGAAGCTGGTGCGCAACCTGACCGCGGGCGAAATCGTTGCCCAGCTGATGATCGCGCGCGATGATTTGGGCGAGTGGGAAAACCCAACGCACGGCCGCCGGGTAACCAACATTGTCATGATGGGCATGGGCGAGCCGCTGTATAATTTTGACAATGTCAAAAAGGGCCTCGAGATCATTATGGACGAAGAGGGCATCCAGCTTTCTCGTCGCCGCATCACATTGTCTACCTCCGGCGTCGTGCCGCATATGGAGCGCGCAGGCAAAGAGATCGGCGTTAACCTGGCGGTATCGCTGCACGCAGTGAACGACGCCGTGCGCACCGATATTATGCCGATCAATAAAAAGTATAACCTGCACGAGGTTCTGAACGCCTGCGCCAATTATCCCGGTGCCCACAATGCCCGTCGCATAACATTCGAGTATGCCATGCTCAAGGGCGTCAACGACAGCGACAAAGATGCTCGTGATTTGGTGAAGCTTATCCGGCGTTATAAGTTGGCTGCAAAGGTGAACTTGATCCCGTTTAACCCGTGGCCGGGCTCGAACTATGAGTGCAGCGAGTGGGATCAGATCCAGCGCTTCTCGGATATTGTCTATGAAGGCGGTATTTCCGCCCCGATCCGCAGGCCGCGTGGCCGCGATATAATGGCTGCGTGCGGACAATTGAAGTCAGCATCCGAGAAAAAATCAAAGGCGGATATCCTGCGCGAAGCGGCCGCTGTTACTGCTGCCACTACAGATGGACACCATACATCAACCGGGCTAACCTGATCACCATGAGTGCGACGAAAAAAGACATGCCTACAACATCGTTCCGGCCATACGGGCCCGGCGACCGGCAGGCTTGCATGGCACTGTTGGATGCTAACACACCGGAGTTTTTCGGCGCTAACGAGCGGCCTGATTTCGAGAAGTTCCTCGATGACTTGCCCGGTCCTTATCTGGTGCTGATGGCAGGTCACCGGATCATTGGCTGCGGTGGTTACTGTATCGAAGAAGACAGCCCAGCCGATTGCCGGGTTGCGCGCACCACGTGGGGCATGGTTCATCCTGATTATAAAGGCTACGGCCTCGGCAAATTATTGTTCCTGCACCGCCGCGACATGATCAAAGCCTCAGGCGAGGCCCACCGGGTCAGGGTTGTCACCAGCCAGTATATCGCACCCTTTTTCACCAAGCTGGAGTTCCGTGAAATCCGCCGGGAAAAAGACGTGTTCGCAGCCGGCATCGATTTGGTTGAACTTTGGTACGACTTTTAGGGGCCTGATTTTTAGGGGTATGATTTTTAGCAAGCCTGACTTCTAACAACCAGGCCCGGTCGGGTTATCGGGTTGGCGGCTATAGGTCATCTCGTATGTCTGCACCCATGTATCAGACCCTTTTGCCCGCCTAAAAACATCGTTAACAAAGCTGTTGTTTGATATTGTGCGTATCACTGTTTTAACGTCGAAATCAGCATCACCCGCATAACCGCCCGGCACCAGTGTTTCCATACCGTCTTCCCTGCGTTGGCTGCCATATCAATTTCCGTCTGCTGTTCGGCTATCACTGTATCCCAGCCGTCCTCGCGCCAGCAAACTTGTCCGGCACACCTGGCTGCGCGTTCGTCCCTTTGCCTTTTGCGTGGGCGCTGATACAGTCAGCACCAACAGACATTGTATGGCACATAGGGGATTTGTATGAGCGGGTTATTTGGCAAGGTTTTGGCGGTAAGCGTGCTGGCACTTGGGGCATATGCTTTTGGCGGTGTTGCTGCGGTTTCAGCATCGCAGGACGATCCTGAAAAAGCCGAGAAAGCTGAACGCGCTATTGTGCCCGAAAGCCTCTCTGCCAAACTGGAAGGCCTCAGCGAAGAAGAACTGGACTTCCTGCTCGGTGACAAAGCATTGGGTTTTGCCGAGCGTCATGAAATCCTGTTCGCACGATTCGCTAATAAAACCCCCGAGGCCATCGCCGCATACGTGCGCGCCATGATCAGGGTTGTTAACCTGTCTAAGTTCAACCCTGAAACTGATATGGCGGCAATCCCCCTAAACACCGAGGCTGGCGGCTTCAACCGCTGGCGTTTGCCGCGCCCCTCCGAGTTTGACACTCCGAGAAGCCCCGGCCCCATTAACCTCAACCGTTACATGCGGTCTGGGCCCAAGCTGGGCATTCAAACCTTCCTGAACCTGCCGGTTGCCATCACCCCTGAAGACCTTGTCGCAGGGCAAGTTGAAGTGGCGATCATGGGAGTGCCCATGGATACCGGCACCGGATATAGGGGCGCAGCCTACGGCCCCAA
>JAJFIU010000053.1 GCA_021774695.1 Alphaproteobacteria bacterium
CATGGCTCTGGACTTACAACAACGAGCGCCCCAATATGGCGCTCGGTGGCATAACGCCAAAACAAAAATTAGCCATGGGCATGCCCATGGCTGCTTAAAACAGTTCTACTTATGAAGGCCCCTATAAATGGGGGTATTACCGATGCGCGGCGAAATCGGCAAAGCTGAGTATTTTACATTGTCTACGTTGGCGGTTTACAAAAAATAACGCCGTGGACGCTGCTTACTTGAAGAAGCGTTGCCCCGGCCCGTAAACATACAGATTTTCTTGCATGGCAGGCTACCGCAATGATTGGCACCCACTAACTAGAGTAGAAGCGTGACCGCACTCAGGTCATCGAGCGTTAGTCCGGCAAGGAGTATTTCATTTCCAGCAACACTGAGGGTAACGCCGTCGTCCCCGGCACTTGCACTAGCTTCAAATGCTGCGAAATCGGCCAATCCAAGCAAACTCAGATCAAGGATATCCTGCGACAGGTCAAAATCCGTAATAACATCGCTGCCGCTGTTTGCACCAAAGATAAACACATCAGCGCCGGCGCCGCCAATGAGAACGTCACGACCGGCACCGCCCCACAGGGTATCATCGCCCGCACCGCCCTGTAGGACATCATCGCCCGCACCGTTAAATAAAAGGTCCGCGCCCGCACCGCCGTAAATGGTGTCTGAACCGGACCCGCCGTACAGGGTATCATCACCATCCTTACCCCAAAGCTGGTCGTCTCCGGCCCCGCCGCCTATCTGATCATCGTCGCCAACAACGCTAAGAAAATCATCACCGGTAATGACATCGTCGCCGGCACCGCCAAACAAATCATCATTGCCAGCGCCGCCGTGCAGGATGTCTGAACCCGCCCCGCCAAACAACTGGTCATCGCCGTCCATACCCTCCAACCGGTTATCGGCGCTGTTGCCAACAACCCAGTCATCGCCGCTGGATGTAATGACATTCTCGATGACCGTTTCCGGGGTCAGAAAAACGGTTTCAGTGCGCGCGCCGACAGGCTGAGCGAAGGCATTGTAATAGGTGACCGTTGTGCCTACATCGATCCACGTCCCGTCCAGCGCCGAGCTGTCCGGCCGCAGGTCGATATTGACGCCCCCGCCTTCACCAACGATCCTGATGGTATCTGTGCCGCCTGTGTCGAAAATGGTCTCGAAATAGCGCTCGGAAAGATCGAACGTATAGGTATCATCGCCGCTCGCGGTGTCCACTTCGCCGTATAGGTGCCGCAGCGCCAATATGTCAGCATAGCCAAAGGTCGTGGGGCCAAAATCCGAGATAAAGGCAGTCGGGAAAAAGGCGGACGCAAACGAAGGCACCATCAAGGTATACTCGACGCCGAAAAAGGCATCAGGAAATGCAGTTCGGCCTTCACCGGGATGCTTAAGGCCCAGTGCATGCCCTGCCTCGTGCAGCGTTACGAATTGCAGGCCATTGATGCTGCCGGGGGTGAGCCCGGTGGCAAATTCAAAAAAAGCGAGATTGGCTTCAACCTTGAATTCAAAAAGATAAATATCACCTGGAGTCGCCCCATCGTCTGGAAGCTCGGCAACGCCGAGCGTTGTGCCAAGCGCCTCGTTTGTGGCAGTTGTCGCAAAGAGCCTGAGCGTGCCAAATTCAGTGCCTGCGTCCGTGACCTCCTCAAAACGGATATCGGCGATCGCTTCAATGAAATCGAGCCCGCCCCGAAAAAGGGAGACGGCCTCGGCGGATGCCGGCGTGAAGCTGGCTGTAAGGTCGACGCCGTCCACCACAAACGGTACAGGAAATACGGAGTTTGCTGCCGGTATGCTGTAGGTCAACGTGGTCGTGCCGTCTGCGTCGGCAGGCCAGGCGGTGCCATTACCCAGCCCGTCAATCAACGGATTACCGGTCAACTCAACAGTGTCCAACACCAAGTCCGGATCAGGCCGGGTGGACAGTGCCTCTTCCTCCACAAACAGGGTATAGGTGCCTGTGCCTGTACTAAACGCCGCTACCCCGATAAAATAGGTGCCGGTTTCGTCAGGCGTGAACAGAATACGGCTATTGCGGCCGACGCCGTCATCGTCATCCGCATCGGCAACCCGTACAATGTTTGCGTCGAATAGACCCAAAAGAAACGGATCATCCAATGTGCCTTCACCCGTCTCTATTCCTTCAAGATCAATCTGGTAAGTTACACCGGCGGTGAGTGTGACGGCAATGCTATCGATGTCGTCTGCCTGCTCGATTGCACCCGTAACGCTGCCGCCGACTTCAACGCTGATTTCGGTATCGGTGTTGCCTGTTGGCTCGTCATCTTCTGGCATCGTTTCCCTCCCCACAGAGTTTGAGCACTATCGACGGTGTGTTGCCGCCAACGGGCCCTGTATACCGCAAAATCGACTAAAATGGTACTGGGGCCGCGGCGCCCCGCGCTTTTACGTGCATTTGTCTCTTGCATTTACACCTAGGCGCGTCTAAGAAGGCGCGTCCTGTGGCACTGCTGATTCGCGAGATGAGGCAAACCATAGACAAGAAGCGAGCTGGAGGCCCCTGCTCATGGTGACTGGGGAGCGATCAGCACATAGGAGTAGAACATGGCTTTTTACGAGCATGTTTTCATTGCGCGCCAAGATGTTAGCGCGACGCAAGTTGAAAACATTACTGCCGATTTCTCGAAAATTATCGAGGACAATGAAGGCAAAGTCGCCAAGAGCGAATATTGGGGCCTGAAAGGCCTCGCTTACCGCATTAAGAAAAACCGCAAGGGTCACTATGTGATGTTGCACCTTGATGCCCCTCATGCAGCTGTTGCTGAAATGGAGCGTCAGGTACGCCTAAACGAAGATATTCTTCGTTACATGACCGTGCGCGTTGAAGAGCTGGAAGAAGGCCAATCAGTTGTTCTTCGCTCTAAAGCAGAAAAAGATCACCGTCGCGGCCCACGCCCAGACGGACGCGGTGACCGCGACAATCGGGGCCCTCGTCCTGATCGTGGTGACCGGAATGACAGGAAGGATCGTTAATCATGGCTGCAGGTCGTCCATTTTTCCGCCGTCGTAAAACATGCCCGTTTTCCGGCGAGAACGCACAGACCATCGATTATAAAGATGTAAGACTGTTGCAAAAATATGTATCCGAACGTGGCAAGATCGTTCCCAGCCGTATCACTGCGGTTTCTGCAAAGAAACAGCGTGAGCTTGCGAAAGCAATAAAACGGGCTCGGAATATCGCTTTGCTACCGTTCCTCATTAAATAACGCCTAAGGGAAGGAGACAATCATGGAAGTCATTCTCTTGGAACGAGTTGAGAGACTTGGTCAGATGGGCGACGTTGTTACCGTTAAAGACGGTTTTGCCCGCAATTTCTTGTTACCAATGAAAAAAGCGCTTCGCGCAACTTCTGGTAACAAAGCAACTTTTGAAGCTGATCGCGCACAACTTGAGGCCGAAAACCTCGTGCGCAAAACAGAAGCGGAAGCTGTTGCAAAAGCAATGGACGGCGTGAAAGTGATCATGATCCGTGCAGCCGGCGAGAGCGGCCAGCTGTATGGTTCAGTATCCAGCCGTGATATTGCGGAAGCTGTTACCGAAGCCGGTGTTGGCATCAACCGCAATCAGGTTGTTCTTGATCGTGCGATCAAAACGCTTGGACTGCATGCGGTTAATGTTCGCCTTCACCCGGAAGTTGTCGAGTCTGTTGTTGTCAACATCGCGCGCAGTGCCGATGAAGCCGCAACACAGTTTTCCACAGGTTCAGCGGTTGTTGCGTCTGAGCACGAAGAATTTCAAGCGGACAATGAGTTCGTTGAAGAAGTTACAGAAGAAGGTGCAGAAGATACTGCTGAAGTTGCAGAAGCCGTTACTGAAGAAGCTGCTGAAGAAGCAGCCGACGCTGAAGTTTCTGATGAAGCTGAGGAAGAAGCAAAAGACGCATAGTCTTTCTTCAATACACCGATTCGAAAAGGGTGGCGTTCGCGCTGCCCTTTTTTTATGCCCAATTTACTGTCGGCCACATACCAAGTTATCCCCATAGTTATCCCCCTGTGGAAAAAACAACGTGGACAGTTTAACATCTGGGCTTGTACTGACATTTAAGAGGTTCATGATGCCTCAAATATAAATTCAGGGTTGGGCAATATGATGGAATCTGTACGCACAGAAGACGCTGCAAACGATGAAGACGGTGGGCTGGGTTACCGGCAAGCACCGCACAATCTTGAGGCAGAACAGGCACTTCTGGGTGCCATCTTGGTCAACAACGAAGCGGCACAAAAGGTTCAGGGCTTTCTGATGTCCGAGCATTTCTTCGAGCCGGTTCATGGCCGCATATACGAATCAGTTGTAAAGCTGATGGACAAGAACCAGATAGCCGACCCGGTAAAACTGAAACCCTATTTCGAGCATGACGAAGCCCTTGCTGACGTTGGCGGCGCCCAGTATCTGGTGCGACTGGCCGCTTCGGCAGCCACCATCATCAACACCGAAGATTATGGTCGCACTATTTACGATTTGGCTATGCGCCGCGCCCTGATCCAAATCGGGGAAGGCATGGTGATCGACGCCTACGATGCACCTGTCGATTCCGAAGCTACCGAACAGATCTCCGAAGCTGAAAAGCAACTATTTGACCTGGCCGAAATGGGTCAGGCTGATAGCGGCGCACAGTCCTTCTCGCGCGCGTTGAAAACCGCGGTTGAAAACATTGAAAATGCCTATAAAGACCCCGACAGTCTTTCCGGTATTACAACAGGCCTTGCAGGACTAAATCGGCAAATTGGCGGGATGCATGGATCAGATTTGGTAATCCTCGCAGGGCGCCCTGCCATGGGCAAAACGGCACTGGCAACCAACATCGCCTTCAACGCGGCCAAACGCTGGACTGACGATCTTGTTGCTGGCCACGATATGGAGCGCTCGAAAGGTGCGGTTGTGTGCTTTTTCAGCCTCGAGATGTCGGCGGACCAATTAGCTGCTCGTATCTTGTCTGACCGTGCCAATTTGCACTATTCAGGGCCAGACCCCATCCAGTCCCACGCCATGCGTCAAGGGAAATTGACCGAGGAACAATTTCAGGCCATCGCCCGCGCCGCTATTGAGCTGGAGGACATGCCGCTGTTTATCGACGACACACCAGCTCTGTCCATCGCGGCGCTTAGAACACGCTCCCGTCGCCTGAAACGCCAGCATAAACTTGGGATGATAGTGGTTGATTATCTCCAGCTGTTGCGCGGTTCAGCAAAAAACGGTGGCCACGAAAACCGTGTCCAGGAAATTTCTGAAATTACTCGCGGTCTCAAGGGCTTAGCAAAAGAACTTCAAGTACCTGTTTTGGCACTATCTCAGCTTAGTCGCCAAGTGGAACAGCGCGAAAACAAACGTCCGATGCTATCTGATCTGCGCGAATCCGGCTCTATTGAGCAAGATGCAGATATGGTGATGTTTGTATTCCGCGAAGAATACTACAAAGAAAAAGAAAAGCCTGCGGAGTCAGATGTAGCCAAGCACAGCGAGTGGCTGGCCGAAATGAACAACCTGTACGGCAAGGCTGAATTGATTGTCGGTAAGCAACGTCACGGCCCTGTGGGTACAGTGAAGTTGGCATTTAAAGCCGAAGTTACACGCTTCACTGACTTGATCGAAGATGACCACACAGCTGAGCCCTACAATTGACCAAGATACCAGAAAGCACCCCAAAAAAACCTATAAAAGCCCCAGACAGTTGCATTTGTCAGTAAGGGCTTTGGTCTATTCGACGGCCTTACAATGATAAGTTTTTATCTGTGTAGAAACCGCATCGCTCACCAACTGTGCGAACGACGCAGGTGTAATTGGCTTGCCGTTATCAATAACTATAGCTTCACCGCAATCGCATGAAGCGTCGGCACTAATCGTCGCCCCTTTTTTGGTGCCATATAGCCGCATGGACATCGTTGCCTTTTCATTATTTTCATAGCAAGGGGACGACGAGATTGACAATGTAAACCCGTCATTTTCATATGAATAAGACCATTCGGGCGCTTTTGCCCATACGCCAGAAGCAGTTGCAAATAGTACTGCGCTTATCAAAAGCCCTGCTAAAACTCGAAATTTCAATAGCATAGTATCACCCCTCAAGTTAAGAACATAAAGGGAACGTTAACGGCTCAGCGTTGACAATACAACAATTTAATTGGTGCACTCTCGCACATGGCTGGTACGCAGCGCTGAAGACAACCCATCAAACGCCTGTAAATAGGGCCATGCCTAGTCGCAGGCGATAACCGTTACAGAGCCATCATCGCGTGTAATTGAAATACTGTCCTGGCCGTCTTCGCATTCAAACTTGCCGTCTTTTGTGAAAACGACGGTTTTGCCGCCCATGGTTTTGATAACGATTTCGTCGCCGTCCACATCCACGTCGATGTTAACATTATACCTTCTATGATCATCGTCATCGCCGCGATAGTTCTGGTCCTTGTCGGAAAACAGACTGCCAATCGCCATGAAAACGATAATGCCGCCTATCGCACCGCCAAATATTTGATTTCTTGTCATTTTACATCCTCCCCGCTGGTTAAAACCAAACTTCTATCCATTGGATATAAGCAGTTTAATTCCAATTTAAAGACACCCGGAAATTTTGCTCTAGCGGCTTGAACGCTCGCAGGGCGCTTAAAGTCCCATCATGTTGCGGCTGCCTTTGGGGACCGTTAGCCGCATACCATCCAACTCTGTCGTCACTTCAACCTGACAACCCAACCGCGATGTGCGCTTAAGCCCACTTGCTAAATCAAGCATTTCTTCCTCGTCTTCACTGGCTGCGGGCAGCAATTCAAAAAATTTATCTTCCACAACCAAATGGCAGGTTGAACAGGCCATATTGCCCTCGCAGGCCCCTTCGATATCAATGCCAACAGCCTGCGCTAGCTCAAGAAGCGTGCTGCCCGCGTCGCCCGAAACTGGTGTTTCTTCGCCGTCTTGGTTCACGAATATTACTGTTACAGCGCTCACTCGCATCCGCCTTGTTTGGACACAGCTTCGCTGACTTTATCAATTGCGAAATCAATCTCCTCGTCGGTGGTGAAGCGGCCAATACCGATCCTTACGGATGATTTAGCATCTTTTTCAGGTAGGCCAATGGCATCGAGCACATAGGACGGCCCCGCGATCGCAGACGCGCAGGCCGCGCCGCTGGAAACAGCAAGCCCGCGAATGTCAGCAAACAGGCGGTCGCCGTCAATACCCGGGAAATTCACGTTCAAATTTCCAATCCAGCGTAGGTCGTGGTGACCATTGATCTTCATTCCCGGTGCTGCTTGCGCAATCCCGCGCACCAATCGCTTCCTCATGATAGACAAACGACCCTGCTCTTGTACCATTTCAACAGCGCATAAATCGGCTGCCTTACCAAACCCGGACACAAGTGCCGGAGCTTGGGTTCCGGCGCGCAGGCCGCCTTCCTGGCCGCCGCCGTGCATCTGGGGCGCAATCGCTGTGAGCCGGTCTTGCCGCCGGTACAGGGCACCAACACCCTTTGGCCCGTATATCTTATGGGCAGAGATACTCATGAAATCGATATTCATCGCCTCCACATCCAGTGGAATTTTGCCGTAGGCTTGGGCGGCATCTGTGTGAAACAAAACACCGTGCTCTCGGCACATTGCACCTATTTCAGCCAACGGCTGGATAACACCAATTTCATTATTCACCGCCATAACCGAAACCAGCGCTGTCTCACCGTCCATGGTGTCTTCCAACTGGCTTAAGTCAATAAGGCCGTCTTCACCCACTGGTAGCACCGTTAGCCGGTATCCTGCCCGCGCGCACGCCGCGGCAGCCTCAAGTACACATTTATGCTCGGTTGCAACGGTAATTAAATGGGGCCTGGACCGGCCCCAAACTTCCATCACACCCTTCAAGACCAGGTTATTGGCTTCAGTAGCCCCCGACAGGAAGGTAATTCCTTTCGGCGTTGCCGCAATTACAGCCGCGACTTGCTCCCGCGCCACATCAACGGCGGCCTCCGCCTCCCAACCAAACCGGTGTTCAGCGGAATGCGGGTTACCAAACTTTTCTGTCAGATAGGGCATCATTGCCGCCAACACCCGCTCATCAAGCGGCGTGGTTGATTGATAATCCATATATGCGGACTTGATGCTCACCGTGCCGCCCTACCCGCAGTGCGGTCATAAAGGCTCTTCCACGCAGTGATCAATGCGTCGATGTCACTCTCTTTTGACAATCGCCCCAATGACACGCGAATCGACGCATTGGCGGTGTCAGCGTCATATCCCATCGCCGACAGCACATGAGACACCTTCACCTTGCCCGAGGAGCATGCCGAACCCGATGACAGGCATATGCCGTTCAGGTCAAAATGCATCACTTGAGTTTCACCTTTTACTCCCGGCATGGCAACACAGCTGGTGTTGGCGGTGCGCAGCGCTTCACGGCCGATGAAGCGCACAGTATTTGCGTGGTCCGAAACCGCCGCCTCGAACCTGTCTCGCATGACTTCAATGCGTCCCGTATCTGCAAGATCATCCATCGCTTCAATCGCGGCAACACCAAACCCGGCGATACCCGCAACATTTTCAGTTCCCGACCTACGACCAAGCTCCTGTCCGCCGCCAGCAATCAAGGGTGCAAGCGGTGCAGTGGGCGCTGTGATTACCGCGCCAACACCTTGGGGACCGCCAATTTTATGGCTCGATAGAGTTAGATAGTCAGCACCTAGTGCGCTGAAATCCAGAGAAATTTTTCCTGCAGCCTGAACGGCGTCTGTGTGCATGCGCGCACCAAACTCGTGTGCGATGTCGGCAATCTCGCGTACGGGCTGAAGCACACCGGTTTCATTGTTGGCCAGCATCACCGACACCAATGCCGGGGCCGGAGCCACGGCAAGCAACATACGCAACTGCTCAAGATCGGCCAAACCATTGGTGCTGACGCCGAGAATATAACTGGGCACACCCGCAAGCTTGGCAGCAGCCAGGCCGCAGTCATGCTCGACCTCCGAAACAATGATACTGGCTGCACCCGACCCGCGAATAACTGCATTGCTAGCCTCAGTGCCACCAGAGCAAAAGGTCACGTCGCGGCTTCGGCTTCCCGCCAAAGCTGCAACTTTGGCACGGGCCTCTTCAACCAATCTGCGCGCACCGCGCCCTGCTGTATGCACGGAGGACGGATTGCCAACAGTCTGCATGGCAGCCGCAACCATTTCGATAACGCTTTCGCGAATCGGGGCCGTCGCATTGTAATCCATGTAAATTGGTGCGGTCATAACTCGTCAAATAAGCGGTATGAGGACCGCGTTCAATTGTATTTTATCCAAAAACAACAAGATAACTTGCGAATCGGTTAAAAAAATCGATATATCGTAGATAAGAGTGTTAAGCCTATTATGGCTTCGCCAACAACAGTATTGCAAAAGAAAAAAATATATGCCCGAAATTATTTTTAGTGGACCAGCAGGTCGACTTGAAGGCCGGTACCAACCCGGTAAGTCACCCACTTCTCCGCTTGCTTTGATCTTGCATCCACACCCGCAACATGGCGGCACAATGGACAATAAGGTCGCTTATTATCTCTACCACGCATTCCTTCATCGCGGATTCGCGACGCTGCGTTTCAACTTCCGCGGAGTCGGCCGAAGCCAGGGCGAATTTGATAGCGGGGTCGGTGAATTGTCGGATGCTGCATCAGCGCTGGACTGGATGCAGGCAATGAACCCTAATTCAACCGGCACATGGATCGCCGGTTTCTCGTTTGGTGCCTGGATCGGGATGCAGCTTCTAATGCGCCGCCCCGAGATAAAAGGTTTTATCTCAGTGGCACCGCCTGCAAACCTGTATGATTTTTCCTTCCTGGCCCCTTGTCCGTCTTCCGGGTTGATTGTTCAAGCCGACCAGGACGAACTGGTAACGCCGATTTCCGTGGTGAAATTAGTTGAAAAACTAAAAACGCAAAAAGCCATTACCATTGACCATGATGTGATCAAGGGTGCGACCCATTTCTTCGAATCGGAACTCAATGCGCTAATGATGTCGATCAACGGCTATTTGAACAAACGCCTGATCGGAGACGATGACCAGTTACCAAACTACTCCAAGAAAAAATAAGCGCCATATGATGTAATTATCTCGGACCCCGCCAACCTGTTCTTATTGCGCTGTTTTAGCATTGGTTGGCGAGGTTTGAGCGTCCTCCAATTCCAGAACCAAGGCCACTCCGGCGGAAACAAAACCAACGCCGAACAACATACCTGCCACTGCAAACGTTAACGACGAATCGATTAAAGTAGCCAGAATTCCGACTGCGAAAGCAGCCAGCCAATATAGCGCTGCCTGTTTCAAAACCCGGTTCCATAGCATCACTGCGGCCAATCCTGACAGTCCAACCATTAAAACAGTGGAGCCCAGTTGGTACAAATCAACGCCCCATAGCTTTGGGTCTGGCCCTACGATACCGGCAAGCCCAATCGCCGCCACAAGAAAGCTAATCAACCCCGACCAACCCAGCTGCTCCGCTGACTTTAGATAGACCGCAAACAGTCCAAAAAGCAGGAATACGTCGATCATTCCATAGAACAACTCAAGCCCAAGCGCCCCTTCGCTGTAGGGGATGAATGACGAGATCACGCGCGGTGCACCCCCCGCTATAGCAGCGAGCGCACCCATGATTGTTAATATTCGGTAGGTCATGATTGATCAGCGTAGCTAATGACTTCAAACTCGATATCGTCGTCGTCATTAAAATAAAACCGTCGCCCTGGCTCATAATCACCGTGGTTGTGCGGCCTGTATCCCGCTTCCTTCACCAGCGCTTCGGTGCCGTCCAAGTCATCAACAACAATACCCACATGATTCAAACCGCCCTTAGCTTGATAGCTAGATAGTGAATTTGCACCAGGATCGCCCAGCGAGTAAACCGCAAGATAAGTGTCTTCCGCGCCCACATGAACTGTATAACCTTCGTTTTTGGCCGGTCCCTGCCAGCGGATTTTCCATCCAAAAAGCTGTTCGAGCATTGCAGCGGTCCTCAAAGGGTCACTTACGGTTACATTCACATGTTCCAACATGGCATTCTTCATTTTCGTATCCTCTCAAACTATTGTTTTTCTCTTGATTTCCTTAACGTAATTGCTCAACCTTACTTGAGGTCAAGGTATTTTTTCGATTTGGGATTTTTTTATGAAACAACCAACAGATTTGTTATCGATCGGACAATTGGCAGATCGAACCGGACTGTCGATATCGGCGATCCGCTTTTATGAAACCAAAGGTCTGGTTTCGCCGCTTCGAAACGAAGGCGGACAGCGTCGCTTCCACCGATCAGATATCCGCCGACTGTCATTTGTTATGATTGCCCAGCAGCTTGGCTTGCATCTTAGGGAAATTATGGCGGCGTTGGCAGGGCTGCCCGAAGCCCGCGCCCCCACCCAAAAGGACTGGACAAAGATCAGTCGCGACTTCAGAGACGAATTAGATACACGTATTGGTGCCCTAACCCGCATGCGGGACAATCTGGATGGTTGCATTGGTTGTGGGTGTCTATCGTTAAAAAAATGTAGGCTCTACAACCCGGAAGACAAAGCCAGTGTGAACGGCGCCGGTCCCCGCTATATTATTGGCAACCGGCGTGAACCCGGCGTTGGTAAGTAAAAGGCGCAACGGCTTCAGCGTAAAACCTATGATCAGCGAAAACCCTGACCTTATTAACGAAACGCCCTTATTAACGAAACACCCTGATTAACGAAACACCCTGGGCCGTTTTTTCGGCATATGCGCTGTGCCGCCGGTTGTCGGGGTATCACAGCCTGTCGTTTCAGGAAAGCTAAGCGGCAATCCACGCTCGCTGCGTACGGCTAAAAAGGCAAATGCTTCAGCTTCCAACGCATCACCCCGCATACCCAACACTTCAACAGGGTCCACAAGCACCGGCAAGCGCCGCCGCAGCCGCCGCATCAGGGTTGCGTTGTGGCGACCACCGCCGCACACGTACCAGGCCTCTGGCGGTTTGGGGAAATGGCTTTGTGCCGCCACAACCGACTCAACAATGAAATCAGCAAGTGTCGCTGCGCCGTCTTCCGCCGACAGACCGCGAACCGCCTGGGTGTTAAAGTCGTCCCGGTCCAGCGTTTTCGGTGGTGCATCATCAAAATAGGCGGACGCCATCATGCCCATCACCACTTCTTCGTGGCTAATGCCCCGCGCTGACAAGTTTCCGTCCTTGTCGTAGCTGTCATCGGTGTGCAGCTGCGCCCAGTCGTCCAGCGCAGCGTTACCTGGGCCGGTATCGAAGGCAACAATCTTTGGGTTGGTCGGGTCGTCTTCAAACGACAGCCACGTCACGTTGGCAACGCCGCCTAAATTCAGCACGGCAACGGTTTTGTGACGGCTGGCGCGGGCCATTTGTGCCGCATGGTAAATGGGCACCATCGGCGCACCCTCGCCGCCTGCGGCCATGTCAGCAGTGCGAAAGTCATTGATCACTTTAATGCCTGTATGGCCCGCTAGGCGCCCGCCGTCCCCAATCTGCCACGTCCAGCCGCGTTCAGGTCGGTGACTGATGGTTTGGCCATGAAATCCGATCAGATCAACGCTGTCAGCTGGTTGGCCGGTTACCGATAATAGTTCCGCAACCGCTTCGGCGTGCCAGTCGGTAAGCTCTTGTTCGATGAGTTTGATTTCAGCAGGTGTGTCCACCGGTACGGCGCTGGCTGACGCTATATGGATCGCCTCCTTCAAGGCGTCGCGCATGGCGGCAGAATATGGCAAGGTTAGCGATGGTCCCAACCTGTCAACTTGAACACCGTCGGTATAAACAAGGGCGGCATCTACGCCGTCCATCGACGTGCCGCTCATCAGGCCAATCGCGCATTTAATTTCGCCCGGGTCGCCGATTTTAGCCATAAAGTATCTCTCAAGCAGGTTTTTGGTCTACCAAATTAGCAAATCTGGACCCATACTGTCCAAACTGCCAAACAGACTTTGTCTTTGGCTGACCCTATGCTACATCACGCCGCTAACCAAATCCTTAATTGCAACTTTAAACCGTGCAGACAAATCAATGACAAGCTTGAAATCAGACTTTCTTCATATCCTTACCGAACGCGGCTTTATCCATCAGGTTACCGACCTTGAAGGCCTTGATACCAAAATGGCCGCTGCAGAAAAAAATGACGGGAAAGACGGCCCGATTTCAGCTTATATCGGTTTTGATTGCACGGCACCGTCATTGCATGTTGGTAGCCTGGTGCAAATCATGATGCTGCGTTGGCTGCAAAAGTGCGGCCACAAACCGATCGCGCTGTTGGGCGGCGGTACCACGAAAATTGGCGACCCGTCTGGCAAGGATGAAAGCCGCAGGATGCTGACCGACGACGATGTCGCCGATAACATGGCAGGTATTCGTAGAATATTTGACCAGCTTCTGGACTTTGGCGGCGACAATCCGGCAATTATGATCAATAATCAGGAATGGCTGGATAATCTCGAATATATTCCGTTCCTCCGTGAGATTGGCACTCATTTCACCATCAACCGCATGATGACTTTTGACAGCGTGAAATTGAGGCTGGAACGCGAGCAACCACTGACTTTCCTCGAATTCAACTATATGATCATGCAGGCCTACGACTTTATGGAGCTGGGCAAACGTTACGGCTGTTCGTTGCAGATGGGCGGCTCGGACCAATGGGGCAATATCGTCAATGGTATGGAGCTCGGTCGCCGTTCAGCAGGCCTATCACTGTACGGTCTAACCACACCGCTTATCACCACCGCAGACGGCAAGAAGATGGGCAAAACCGCCGAAGGTGCCGTGTGGCTCAATGAAGATGCCCTTCCCGCTTACGATTACTGGCAGTTTTGGCGTAATGCGCAAGACGGTGACGTTGGGCGTTTCCTGCGGCTGTTTACTGACTTGCCGATGGATGAAGTCAAACGGCTTGAAGCGCTTGAAGGAGCGGAAATTAACGACGCCAAAATCGTTCTAGCCGATGAGGCAACAAAAATGTGCCGCGGAGCAGAGGCTGCAACGGCTGCGAACGCAACCGCGCGCGAAACTTTTGTGCAAGGCGGCGCAGGCGCTGACCTGCCGACAGTGACCATTGCCGCAAGCCACTTCGAAACAGGTATGCCGGTAATAGACTTGTTTGTTGAAGCGGGCCTTGGTGCTTCCAAAGGCGAAGTGCGACGACTGATCAAAGGCGGCGGCGCTAAAATCAACGACGTTAAGATTGCCAGCGCCGACGATACTGTGGGCGCGGACGCTTTTGAGGGCGGCCAAATCAAGCTTTCCGCTGGTAAAAAACGCCACGCTCTCGTCAAGCAGGGTTGAGGTCAACGACAATTGCGATAAGCTAATCCCTCAACTTGTTAGGGGATGGCTTATGCGAACGTTTTTAGGCACAGTATTTCTATCAATATCAGCGATCGTAGCGGCGACAGCGCAGGAAGCACCGCGGCTGGATGAAGTGAGCCTGGTTGATCTCAGCCACAGTTACGACCAAAACACGCTGTTCTGGCCCACTTCTCCCATAGCATTCGAGCACAACCAGCTTGCTTATGGGCCTTCAGGCAATGGCTATTTCTACTCGGCCTACACGCTCAAAACGCCAGAGCATGGCGGCACCCATTTGGACGCACCAATTCATTTTTCGGAAGGAGCGAAAACCGTTGAACAACTGGCCGTCAACGACCTGTATGCACCGCTGGTAATCCTTGATGTTACAGCCCAAGCCAACGCCAACCGCGACTACCGGCTTGCAGCCAGCGACATAGAAGCCTACGAGGCGGTTCACGGTCCCATCAAACCCGGTGATGCAGTGTTGGTGCGTACCGGTTGGTCACAGCACTGGCCCGACGCCAAAGCCTATTTGGGCGACGATACCAAAGGCGATGCCAGCAACTTGAGCTTTCCCGGTTTCGGTGCCGAAGCCGCCAAAATGCTGGTGGCGCGCAAAACTGCGATGATTGGTATCGATACCGCCTCTATTGACTACGGTAAATCCAAAGATTTTGCAGTTCATGTGGTGATCGCAGGGGCCAACATTCCAGCACTGGAAAACCTGACCAACTTAGGTAGTCTTCCCGTTACAGGTGCTTACATACTTGCGGCGCCGATGAAAATTGGCGGCGGGTCTGGTGCCCCTGCCCGCGTCATCGCTTTCGTAAAGCAGTAAGCCCGCGTTTCGCGGCTAACCGCCAGTATCACCGTTGGGGTCGAGTGGATCTCCGGTTTCTTCCGGCGTTTTTGCGTCGGCTGGCGTCTCCACATCTGCAACACGCCCTTTGCGGCCTTCAAACAGCAGCCTCAAAAAACCTGGAGCCAAGCCTGACAGCGTGTTTACACTGACGTCAGGATTTTCGGTGGTACCTTTCACCCGGTATGCAACACCGAACAGGCCTTTGCCGTCGCCGCCCGAGAATAGCCCTCCCACCAGTGGGATATTGCCCAAGAGCGAATTAAGCCCGTATGCAGGCACAACAACGCCGTTGACGTTAATGAGGCCATCGATGGTCGCGATCTCGCCTTCCATGGTTAGGCCAACGGTTGGTCCATTAGCTTTGAGATTACTAAACTCAATAATTCGCCCATCATATTCAAACGGAATATTCAGCACATCCAGCTGCAACGGTTTGCCGTCCAGATAGTCATCGAGCCCCGATATTTCACCCCGAGTAATGCCTTCGCCTAAGGTAGCCTTAGGGACCACCATAGCGTCAGCAATATTCATTAGGCCAGCAAGATGCCAGTCATTGCCCCAGCCCTCGGTGCGCGCGTCCAGCGTTAGCGCGCCGCCCTGCACATGAGCAAAGAACCCCATGCCGCGTAATACCTGGCCGCCATCCTCGGTGCGCACGCTGAACGGCCGGGTTCCATCCGCTGCGTTAGGTTCATTCAAAACCAAAATTGTGATAGGCGTTTTCGCCTCACCGGCAGTTGCATCCAATGCTAACATAACCGGCTGGCTATCCCGGAACTCAAGCTCAAGTTTTGCATCGTCCCACTGTTCGGCGTTTTCCAACAAGATGCGGTCCGCTGTAAGCGACAAATCAAACGCGGTTGCAGGCTTTTCGCTTACCGCTAATACACCGTGATCAATAGCCCTAACGGTATCTTTATCTAGCCTCAAAAACGGTGATAAATCAAAACTTTCGGCTTGCACATGAATGGCTAGCGGCCTGGCTACCTCTTGGTGCAACGTAGCCACCAACTGGTTTTCACCAACTTGCCGCGCCTGTATTTCCGCGTCAAAAACACCGCTGCCTTTTGGCCCGAAACTCAAACTCGCAACCAAATCAATATCTTCGCCTTGCACTCTAAGCGGCGCAACAATTGTAGCGTTTTCGGTAAAAACAACGCCGCCATTAATGGTAGCGGGCGCACCAATCGGCTTCTCCCATGCGAGTTGAGGTAATTTCAAGCCAACCGTCGACGCGTCAGCAGTAAAAGAGCCGCTAAAAAACTTGAAATTACGCCCTTGAAAAGAGGCCTCTGCGTGGGCCTTTCCGTCGAGAAAGTCGTCTACATCAACGCCGAGCGCTTTCAGGTCTTTACCGTCCAAATCGCCGCGCAGCACAACAAGCGTGGTATCTGCAGTTGGATCTTCACGTCCAGCCGCGAAATCTTCCTCCCACCGCAGGGCAACAGGCACACCGTTGAGCAAGCCATTGCCAGCTGCGCTCAGACTATCCTGGTTCACCCGCAGTGACAATTGAGCCTCTGACAAACCTTCACCGCCCAGCAGGTCTTTAACCGACGTATTGGCCAGTTCTGCAGTTACATCGTATGTGGTGCTGCCGCGCGGCGGCTTGGCAATCAAAGGGCTACGAACAAGAGCCTTGATGGTAGCAAAACCATCCAACCGTTCGATATCAAGATTCGCTTTCTGCGCCACCAACAACGGTGGATTATCAAGCAGTTGCATGACCGTTTTTACATCCCCGCGAGCAAAGATATTAAACTCGCCAATACCTTTATCGCGAACATGGATATTGCTCAGTTTGACTTGACTGCCACCAATTGGCATCCCAAGCAGATCGCCACTTGCTATAGTGATATCCATCCCTGTTCGAGTAAGAACAGCGGAACCGGATGCTCCCTGCACGGGGGGCATGGTTTGTATGAATTTTGTATTCAGGTCTTCAAAGTCAAAAGCTAGCTGGTAAATACTTTCGTTCAAATATGTGCCGGCCCCCGATGGTGCAGCATCTATCCGAAAGGCAACATTTTGTGTGCTACCTGTGACCATATGCTGGTCGATCCAGGCCCGTGCACCACGCTCGCGGCCGTCGGGATGCCGGGCAATTGGCCAATAACTCAATGCATCCCGGACCTGCAAGTCTTCTGTCTTCAACTCGAGCTGAACACCCGGTGTATTACTGGTTTGGTGCCAATAGAGAAGCCCGTTACCACCAACGTGCTTGTCCCCCAATGTTAAATCAATCCGATCAAAAACCAGAATTTTTTCGCGCGCGTTGTAGGTCGCGCCGATCACACCAGACGTGATTGGTGCTGGCTTTGGAAATATTTCAGCATCATAGATTTCACCCTCGCCCACCACGGCTTCAATTGTCGCTGACCGCAAGCCGACGTCAGCGTCCAGATCCAAATTGAGACTGAGGTCGATCGGTAATTGAAAATATTTGAGCTGCTTGGGTAAACCAGCCTCTATGGGAAAAGAAGAAGGATAAAATTCTTTTAGCGAAGCTAGCAGCGATAAATCGCCTCTGGCTGGGTTTGCTCGGCCCAATAGCCTTGTTATGATGGGGTTTCCACCAACCGAGGCTTCAAGCTGTGCCGATAAATCCAACGCCGGACCGTCCTGTTCCAAGACAAAAGTCGATACGGAAAGCTGCCCTTCTGGTAGGTCTTCTCCACGGTACAGACGCACCGATAAGCGATCAAACTCTATCCGTTCAAATGACGGCGCTGTTGCTAATAGGCGAAGCGTGAAACGATTAAAAGCTTCGGTCAGCGGAATGAAAATTTCTGGTCGCGGTATCCCGCTTTCGCCGAACAAGTCCTTGAACAAACTGTCATCGGTCGTGTCGCTAAAGCCACCAAGGTCAGTAATTCTAATGTCTGCCTGACCAATCTCGATGGTTGACACACCGAGGCCAGACAATACTCCGTCAAATCCCAGCCCCACTTCTGCACGCGGCAACGTGGCAGTTAGACGATTACGCCGATCAATCAGCCGGATGTCCTCGATCATCACCCACGGGCGAACTTCGCTCCAGTCCCACCCAACTTTTGCAGACTTGAAATTAACACTCCATCCTGGAAGAAGCGCGCTGGACTGGCTTATGATCTGGTCGCGGGCAAAACCCACGTCTATTGGTGCAAAAAAAAGACGCCCAAGAAGGACGCACGCAAGTAATGCCGTGGCGGTTACTAGCCACAAGCTGATCGACACAATCGCGCTACCAAATTTCTTCAAACCATTACCCTTAGGCAGCTAACGTAGAACCCTACGCCCTTTTGATACGGTAAATTACATCCAACCGATGTCAAAAAGATACGTTGGTTAGAGCATTTCCCCTATACGGCGTCTATACATAAGGCTGTTAAAGCCATCAAAACCGCCGAAATTGAGGCAATAGCTTGATTTCGTGCAAAAACTTGAGAAACATGAGCCAATTAAGCGCCTCAAGGAAGACAGCTATTTGACCAAACAGCAACATACCGATCAACTGATCTTTGACGCAAGCAAAGCAGACGAGACATTTGGCTATTTGCAACTAGCGGCGCCAAAAGGCCCGTTTGCCCACCCCCTGCGAGCGGCTGCTCGGTCTGCCTTCGGCAATAGCCCCTATCTCGCTGCGCTTGCCAAACGATATCCAGCCCAGACAACGGCGCTGTTGAGCGAAGATCCAGAAAAACAGTTTGCATCAATCATTGCCTCCTTAACCGAGTCAAGAGACGCGGCTGAAAGCGAAGATGATTTTATGTCATTTCTGCGTGACAGAAAGAACCTCGCCGCGCTTTTGATCGCTGTCGCTGATATCGCTGGCCTATGGCCACTAGAACTAGTCACCAAAAACCTAAGCCTTCTGGCCACCGCCTGTCTGGATTTGGCGGTCGCTCGCGCCGTTCGGGCCAGAATGCAAGCCGGTGATCTGCCATGGCCTGATGGCACTGACAACCTATCTCCTGTATCCGCAACGGCTAGCGCTGATTGTGGATACTTTTTGCTCGGCGTGGGAAAACTGGGCGGCAAAGAACTTAACTATTCGTCGGATATTGATTTGATTGCTCTGTATGACCCCGTCAGGGCAGGTTATAAGGGGCGAAAGTCAATATCACATTGTTTCGTCAAGTTAACTCAGGACGTGGTTCGTTACATAGACCAGCGCACGGTGGACGGTTATGTTTTCAGGGTTGATTTGCGCCTGCGTCCCGACCCCGGCGCAACGCCGGTTGCTCTCTCGGTGGATGCCGCGCTCGGTTATTATCACAGCATTGCGTCTAACTGGGAACGATCTGCCATGATCAAGGCGGCTTTCGCGTCCGGCGACCGGATTGCCGCGAGCCAGTACCAGGAAGAAATGTCGAGCTGGGTATGGCGGCGCAATATGGATTTTGAGGCGCTGCGCGATATTGCCGATATCAAAAATCAAATCAATCGACACTACAGTGTCGAAGACGCCCGGTTCCGCGGTTATGACGTAAAGATTGGTATCGGCGGCATTCGCGAAATAGAATTTTTCGCTCAGGTGAACCAATTGTTGCATGGTGGCCGTAACCCTTCATTACGCATGAAAGATACGATTGGCACGCTGCAAGAGCTGGTCTCCCTTGAGTTAATTCCACAAGCAACCTGCAATGAACTCAGCAACGCGTACAGGTATTTGCGAAATGTCGAACACCGCATTCAAATGACAAACGACGAGCAGACACACAGTATCCCCGATGACGATGATGGTTTAACGCGGCTTTCATACTTTCTCGAATATTCCACAACATCCGAATTTGAGCAGGCTTTGCGCGGACACACGGATAATGTCAAAATTCACTATGATCAACTATTGCCCGGTGTCGCGGAGGAAAACCCTGCGTTAACTGAAAGCCAAACGCGAGCGATATTGAACCGCTCAGGTTTCAGCGATCCAGATGCAGCATTATCGACAATTACTGGATGGAAGTTCGGACGCTATCGCAGCCTCAAGGCCACCCGTGCACGGGAATTGCTGGCACAGTGTCTTCCCGATTTACTTTCAGCCTTTTCCGCAACACACTCTCCCGATGCCGCGCTGAACAGGTTCGACACCTTCCTTTCACAGCTGCCTGCTGGTGTTCAGTTGTTTTCACTCCTACAATCAAACCCTAGCTTGCTTGGGCTTTTGGCCCGGATTATTGGCCTTGCGCCAGCCCTGTCTTCAATTCTCGCCAAAGCGCCTGGCCTTTGGGACACAGTGTTGAGTTCCCAATTTTTCGCATCTCCCGAAAACACTGAAACGCTGCGCCTCCAGCTCAAGACCCTTTTGTCCACAGCAAGGGACTATCAGGACAAGCTGGATTTTGTTCGTCGATTTTACGCGGAGCAAAAATTTCGCACCGGCGTTTTGATGTTGGAAGGGTTGGCAACAGCTGGTGAGATCGGCGCAAGTTTATCAGTTGTTACTGATGTAATTTTACAAGAACTCATCCCAATCGTCGAACAGGACTTCGCAGCCAAACATGGTGGTTTCGACACGAGCACGCACGGTATTGCAGTCCTCGCGCTGGGGAAATACGGCGGTGCGGAACTTACTCATACATCAGACATCGATATAATATTTCTGTATGAAAACGCAGGTGACGGCATATCCTCTGACGGGAAAAAGCCCCTATACTCAAATGTTTACTACACACGACTGGCACAGCACATTGTTACAGCCATCACCGCACTTACGCCAGAAGGCCGCCTGTTCGAGGTCGATACGCGCCTTCGCCCATCCGGCAACCAAGGCCCGCTCGCAGTAATGATAACCACCTTCGAGGATTATTACCGATCAGCCGCATGGTCATGGGAGTTTTTGGCGTTGACCCGAGCGAGAATTATTCGCGCACCGGCCAAACTAGAGTCTGAAATTCAGCAAGTCATTACGTCTGCAATTATAGCAGGGCCTCCAGACGTTGATTTGGCAAACGAAACAAAGTCGATGCGTGAAAAATTACGCACTCAGTTTGGCACACCTAATATGTGGGAAGTTAAACATACACGCGGCGGGCTCGTGGACATCGAGTTTATATGCCAGTTTTTGACGCTTAAATATGCAAAGACAGACCCTGAAATTATTCGCGCCAATACACCCGAAAGTCTTGAAGTGCTGCACGCAAGCGGGCATTTAAGCCGCGAAGATTATCAATCTTTATTGGCGGGTTACGAACTGCAGCGCACCGTACAATCTCAATTGAGATTGTGTCTGGAGGGGCTGCCACAACAGGACAGCGATATTCCGACGGGCCTGCAGCAGATATTGGTGGACGCATCAGATTGCGCGTCATTCGCTCAGTTAAAAAAGCGCATGCTTGGTGCTCAGAGGCACTGCCACACACTTTTCCAAAGCCTAGTCGCAAATTAAACAGAATACGAACGGGCGCAATATTATCGAGTGCCTATCATAACTGAATTCAATTGGTTGTTGCCGTGCCTTTTGGTTTCATTAGACCTTGCATATCAGGACAGCGTCGATAGTGTCTCAGGCGAAAAACCCGACACCCGGACCCAGATAAAGGAATTCACTGATGACCCTCGCTGTTGGCACCAAAGCCCCTGGATTTTCCCTGCCTGGAAATGGCGGCGCAACCCATTCGCTCAGCGACTTTGCGGGCAAAAATATTGTGCTGTATTTTTATCCCAAGGACGACACGCCCGGCTGCACTACTGAAGCGAAAGATTTTACCTCGCTGGCCGAGGCATTCTCCGCAGCGAACACAGTTATTATAGGCATGTCCAAAGACAAGGCAGCCAAGCATGACAAATTCATCGACAAGCACGGCCTGTCTGTTCTTTTGGCGTCGGACGAAGAAGGCACCGCGCTTGCGGCTTACGGTGTATGGGTTGAAAAAAATATGTATGGCCGAAAATATATGGGCATCCAGCGCGCGACTTTCCTGATCGATTCAGCCGGCATCATTCAGGAAATATGGCCTAAAGTAAAAGTTAAGGGACATGCCGAGGCGGTGCTGGAAAGAGCCCAGAGCCTTTAAGGTCCCAGAGCTTTTAAAGTCCCAGAGCTTTTAAGGTAAAGGCTGGGCGAGAACTTTTGACAACACCAACAAGTCTTGGCCCATATGGGTACTGATTAAGCGAGAGGAGCTACCCCTTGGATCAAGCCTGGGACAACATAAGTATCGCCGCCTGCGCAGTGTTAAACTGCGAAAAGGCCAGTGAAAAGGCGGCAACAGCGAGAGCTGTAGCCACCCGGTGGCGCGCCGGTGACCTCTTACATGCATTCACCGAGAAACCTCCAGAACGCCCGGGAAGGCCAGCACTACCCAATCTAATTGCACCATCCGAAATGCCAAGACGCCGCAAAGCAGGCAACGACAACAACCGCCGAGCGCTGTTGCATGCTGTCGCCCACATTGAGTTGAACGCCATCGACCTAGCGTTTGATATAATTGCTCGCTTCGGCAATATCATGCCAAAAGGTTTCACCGATGACTGGATTGGTGTCGGCGATGACGAGGCTCGCCATTTTTCGCTTTTGAACAGTCGCCTTAAAGCCGCACAGAGCTTCTACGGCGACCTGCCCGCGCACGACGGGCTATGGCAATCAGCGATGGAAACCGCCAAAAACCTGCCTGCGCGGCTCGCCGTCGTCCCAATGGTCTTGGAAGCCCGCGGCTTGGATGTGACACCGGGGATGATCAAACAGTTTGAAAGTGTAGGCGACCCGTTGTCCGCGGAAGTGTTACAAACCATTTATCAGGACGAAATTGGCCATGTGCGTGTCGGCACCCAATGGTTCAAATTTTTAGCCGACAAAGTTAATAAAGACCCCGAGATATGGTTTCAGGAACTGGTACGGAAATATTTTCACGGCCATTTGAAACCGCCCTTCAACACAGCTGCACGCGGCAATGCGGGGTTACCAAGTGAGTATTATGAGCCACTCGCCGCAAAAAAACATACAGCCAAAGCCAAGACATAAGCCAATTAGGTGCTTGACCTTTTGGGAAAAAATGAGTGGAATGCGCCAAATTTTAATCGATTATTCGTAATTTAACTCTAGAATAGTATTTAAATGCTGGAACGCGGCGCAGACCAGCAAATTTTCTGAGTAAAATGCCAGATGGCCAAGGGCTTATTTTGACGACGAAACTGACAAAAATTGCCGGATTCTTCACTCAGTTAGAACAGTGGCGCGGCACCTATTTCCCGGAACGGCAAATATTTTTGCGTAGCCAGGGACGGGTTCGCTTTCTAACGATCCACAGCTACACCCAAATCACGATGGCGTCCGGCTTAGCTATTGCCCTCACATGGGGTGCGGTTACCAGCTATGCCTACTTGAGCCGCGATCATGTGATTGAAGGCAAAAACAAAACAATTTCTACGATGTCTTCGCAGTATCAAACGCTGTCCAGCGACTTCTCAGCACTGGAAATAGAAGTTGAAAAGCGCGCGCAAGCACTGGAACAACGCCAACAGTTCCTCGAGGAAATCCTCAAGACGGACCCATCGCAAGCTGCAAGCCAACCAGCAAAAGAGCCTGTGGATGGCAAAAATGATGCTGCTGCTGCACCCGAGCAGACTTCCTCATTATTTGAGACGCTTTTCTCCGGCACCCCGGTCAACGCTGCAATACTCACTAACGTTGACCGCAGAATAACACTGCTTAGCCGGCTCCGCGACATGGAACATCGGCAGCGCGGCCTCGCGTCGCTGATGCTGGAGGACGTGCGACAGCAGCTTTTGACTGTGGACACTACATTGGCACCAACCAAATTGGATTCCAATGATCTGATCAGAAAACTCACTGTTCCGGTGACCGCTGCCGGTGGCCCTTACGAGCCAGACCATGTTTTTGACGGCATATTTGCCGCCGCAGACGGCTCGCCTTTTCTTGATCTGAAAGAAACAAGCGACCGCCTTAAGATGGTCACAAATGCGCTCAATAGTTACCCTCTGGGTAAACCAGCAGAGAAATACTATGTTTCCAGTCGTTTTGGTCGGCGGCGTGACCCGATCAAGAAAACCTGGGCCAAACATTCAGGGCTTGATATGGCCGGCTGGCCGGGCACCGCGATCACCGCAACTGCGGCAGGAACAGTGATTTACTCTGGCTGGTATGGCCCTTACGGCAACATGGTTGAAATCGACCATGGCAATGGTTTCCGAACCCGTTACGGGCATATGAAGAAACTTAGAGTTAAAAAGAATGAACAAGTAGATCTAGGGCATCGCATTGGCGATATGGGTAGAACAGGTCGGGCAACCGACACACATGTTCACTATGAAGTCTGGTTCGATGACAAAGTCAGAGATCCGATGCCCTTCATAAAGGCAGCAGCGAATGTTCTCAAAATCCAGGGACGACATGAAAAAACCTATGAGTAATCAAAATCCATCACCTCGCCCGGGCACAGCCCACACACCTTCTATTGTTGGTGCCGATGTCCATATCGAGGGCAATGTCAAAACAATGGGCGAATTACAGCTTGATGGTTCCATTACTGGCGACTTGGCTTGTGGCAGCCTTGTTATGGGCGAAAGCGGTACCGTTGACGGCACTATTGCAGCCGATAATGTGACAGTGCGCGGCACCGTAAAGGGTGAAATTCGCGCTAAATCAGTTCGCTTGGAAAAAAGTGCGGTTGTTGAAGGCGATGTTTACCACGAAAGCCTTTCGGTTGAGGCTGGCGCCAAGTTAACCGGACGCTTCGCCCACACATCTGGGCCTAAGGCTGTTCCAACAACACACGCAAGGCCGCTAGAAAAGCCAGCAGAAACACCCTCGTTTGTTGAGGCAAAAAAGTCCGCTGCTGAGTAAACCAGCAACAGTCACAACCAGTTAAAAAAAGGGCACCTTTAGATGCCCTTTTATTTTGCCTGTAAATCAGGTTTATCTGATTTTCTTACTACGCTACATCGCGTACTGCTTTATCTCAGTTCATTTCTACGTCACTGATAATAATCTTGCCTACAATGCCGTATTCAAGCGCATCGCTGCATTCGAGCCAAAAGTCACGATCCACATCCGCTGCCACTTTTTTAAGTGATTGACCGGTTGCTTCAGCGAAAATCTTATTGAGGCGTGTCCGCATTTTTACAATTTCTTGTGCCGCGATATCGATATTGGTTGCATCACCGCGCACACCGCCACTTGGCTGGTGCAGCAAAAACCGTGTGTTTGGCAGCGCAAACCGGTTTTCCTTTTTGGCAGCCACGTAGATCAAGGCCCCGGCACTAGCAACCCAGCCAGTACCCAGCATTTTCACTTCAGGCTTAATGAACTTGATGGTGTCATGAATCATGTCACCAGACTCTACATGCCCACCCGGAGACGAAACAATCACTGTGATTGGGTCGTCAGAAACATGCGCCATTGCCATCAGCCGCGCGCAAACGTCGCGCGCTAAATCCTGATTGATCTCACCTGTGATAAAAACTTTGCGGGCATCGAATAGAACTTTTTGGATTTGCTCACTGCCGGGCTTTTCTTTTTCTGCACTGTCTTCTTCGTTATTCATCGCTGTTTCCTCATTAAAAAATTAATCAATATCTGCCACATTGCCGCCTTCGCCGTGCACTCGTGCCGCAAGGGCTGCGGCCATAAAGGGGTCCAGATCACCGTCCAAAACTTTATCGGGCTGACCTGATTCTTCGCCGGTGCGCAAATCTTTCACCATTTGGTATGGCTGCAACACATATGAGCGAATTTGGTGACCCCATCCGATGTCAGTTTTCTGAGCATTGACAGCACTGGCCTCGTCTTCGCGCCTACGCAGCTCTGCTTCATACAACCTTGCCTTCAACATGCTCATGGCTTCGGCCCGGTTTTTATGTTGCGACCGCTGGTTCTGGCACTGAACAACGATCCCTGATGGCTGGTGGGTAATGCGAACCGCGCTATCGGTGGTATTAACATGCTGACCTCCGGCGCCGGAGGCCCGGTATGTATCCACCTTCAGTTCGCTCTCATTAATCTCAATGTCTATGGAATCGTCAATAACCGGATAAATCCAGACCGAAGCAAAACTGGTATGTCTGCGCGCATTCGAATCGTAAGGCGAAATACGCACCAGCCGGTGCACACCGGATTCGGTTTTTAACCAGCCATAGGCGTCCTCGCCCTTTACCTGTATGGTTGCGGATTTGATGCCAGCTTCCTCACCGGGCATATATTGAACCGTATCAACCTTAAAGCCTCGCCGTTCCGCCCAGCGTACATACATACGCATCAACATGTTGGCCCAGTCCTGGCTTTCCGTTCCACCTGCACCAGAGTGGATTTCCACATAAGCGTCATTACCGTCAGCCTCGCCAGAGAGAAGCGCCTGCAATTCGGCCGATTTGGCCTTGTTTTCCAGGGATCGAAGCTGCTCGACAGCTTCATCTTCCACATCGCTGTCGCCCTCCAACTCGGCCAGTTCCATAATCTCCAGCGTGTCAGCCAGATCAACTTCAATGCTGCTAACAGCTTTTATGGCATCGTCCAGCTTGGTACGTTCCCGCATCAATTTCTGGGCGTTAGCCGGGTTATTCCATAGGTCTGGGTCTTCGGCCAGAGCATTAAGCTCTTCTAGCCGCAGGTTGGCTTTATCCCAGTCAAAGATGCCTCCTCAGCAGTGCCATCGACTGCTGAAGTTGGTCCACGGCTGCCTGAGCTTCCGCACGCATACGCACGTTCCTTTTACGGTTGTCCAACAGCACTATAACTTTTCCAAAGAAAAATCAGTAAATACCACCGGTACCTTTTCTAATTGAGCTTTTGGTTTTACCGATTGGGAGCGAGCCGTCAAGCACAGCGAGCTGACCGCTTCTTGGTTCGGTACCCGGTTTGAAGGCCTCAAGGATGATTCTGGCGTCGCCTGCACTGGCCGGCTCGCCGGTTTCAGCGTTAACCCGTACCAGCCTGATGCCAGTTGGTGTGCGGAACGGAACGCCGGGCTGTCCGCGCAGCGCATCGCGCATAAAGTCCCGGAAAACAGGCACCGCGACGCTAGAGCCTTCTTCACCGCGCCCTAGCGAACGCGGCCTGTCGAAGCCTGTAAACACACCCACTACAAGGTCAGGAGAAAAACCGACAAACCATGCATCATGTTCTTCGTTTGTGGTGCCGGTTTTTCCAGCCAAAGGCTTGCCAATAGCGCGAATTTTTCTGCCGGTACCGTTTTCCACCACACCCTGCAACATGGAAACCAGTTGATAAGCTGTCAACGGATCGAGGATTTGGTCGCGATCATCGGGCAGCGGCGGTTCGCTCGATGCTAAATCCCAATTGGTGCCGCAGGCATCACACACGCGCTCATCGTGGCTAAAAATGGTTCGTCCGCGCCGATCCTGAATACGATCAATCAACGCTGGTTTGATTTTCTTGCCGCCGTTAACGATCATGCCGTATGCGGCAGTAAGTTTAAGCAGCGACACTTCGCCCGCTCCTAGGCTGGCTGCCAACGAGGGTTCCATATTTTCGTGAAGCTCAAACCGTTTAGCGTAGTCCAGTATCGTGCCCATACCCAAATGCTGGGCCAGCCGCACAGTCATCAGATTGCGGGACTTTTCAATACCTAACCGCAATGTGCTGGGGCCATAAAATTTCTCAGTGCTGTTTTTCGGCTTCCATTTACCGAGCCCCCTCCCTTGATCAATCACAAACGGTGCGTCTAGCACCAGACTAGAGGGGGTAAAGTCGCGGTCTAAACCGGCCGCATAAACAAAGGGTTTAAAGGCCGAACCTGGCTGACGCTCGGCCTGGGTGGCTCGGTTGTATTCGCTTGACGCGTAATCATAGCCTCCAGCCATCGCCAGTGTACGGCCCGTATGAGGGTCCATTGCCACAAGCGCACCCTGAATTTCCGGAATTTGCCGCAGGCCATAATTGGTGAAACTGGTAATTTCCATGCCTTTGATATCGTAAAAATTAGCGAGTGTTGTCGGTTCACTTTTATCCAGTGCTTCCACTGCGATAACGTCACCCATCGACAATACCTCACCCATATCCTTGACTTTGGGACCTAATCGTTCGCCGCTACGCCATGCTCGTGCCCATGTCACTTCAGCGATGGGAACAAAACCGTATCCCCCGGTTTTAAGGCCAATCACTGCGCCTTCGGCGCGCACTTCGTGCACTACCGCATGCAGCCATGCAGGCTCGCCGAGCGGCGTTTTAACTGCGGCTAGTCTTTGTTGCCACACATCGTCAACATCCAGACGGCTGATCGGGCCGCGCCATCCATGGCGGCGATCATAAGCAATCAAACCGCTACGTAACGTGCGTTCTGCAATCGCTTGCAAACGCGGCTCCAGCGATGTCCGTACCGACAGGCCGCCTTCATAAAGCGACTTGGAACCATACATGCGCCCAACCCGTCTACGCACTTCTTCAGCAAAGTAACCAGCCTCAAAGCGAGCGTCACCACCGCGTTTGCGCATAACAATCTCGCGCGTCACGGCCTCCTGGTAGGTTGCTTCGTCAATGTACCCCAGTATATTCATGCGCGACAGCACCCAGTTGCGCCGTCCCATTGCCCGGTCACGGTTGCGTACCGGATGATAATTGTTCGGTGCCTTCGGCAAGGCTGCCAAATAAGCCATTTCATCAACAGTAAGTTCGTTCAGCGATTTATTGAAATAATTCAACGCCGCCGCCGCCACGCCGTATGAGCGATTACCAAAATAAATTTCGTTGAGATACAATTCCAGAATACGGTCTTTGGAAAAAGCTCGCTCGATCCTGAGCGTCAGGATCATTTCCTTGATTTTGCGGTCCAGGCGCTGATCAAGCGTCAGCAGAAAGTTACGCGCAGTTTGCTGGGTAATGGTCGAGCCACCCTGCAAAGGTCTGCCCTGAATAACATTCAGCACATTACGGATATTACCGCGCACCATGCCCATATAATCGAGGCCCGAATGTTCATAAAAATTCTTGTCTTCAGCAGAAAGAAACGCGTTGATCAACTGCTGCGGAATGGCGTCAATAGGTACAAAAAGCCGCTGCTCCTTGGCAAATTCAGTCAATAAACTGCCGTCGCCAGCGTGAATACGGGTAACAACCGATGGTTCATAGTTGGCCAATTGGCGGTAATCTGGCAGGTCACGGCCATAATGAATAATTGCCCAAAACACGACACCCGCAACAAGCACAACGCCGACAGCACCTGAAATAAAGGCGTATTTAACCAATCGACGCCACAAGGGCTTTTTGGCAGTTTTCACCGTTTGCTTTTCAGCAACTTTATCCTGCGATTGTTTGGTCATTCAAAAAGATCTCGAAAATTAAGCTTAACTATCTGATTTCGGCGCACTTATGTCAGCTTATTACATGACAATCAATTGTGTCCCGGATAAGGCGGCGTGATTAGCCCGAAAAACCAGGCTGTCAGCGCCCTTGCGCGACAATTGTTGTAAAATATCGGTCGATAGCCCGGCGGGCTGACTGAGCAATTAGCAACTGGCCTTTTTTACTGTTTAAAAACCGCGCATTGGAGCGGTTTGTTAGATAGCCAGCTTCCAGCAGAACCGAGGGCACGTCCGGCGCTTTCAGCACGCCCAAGTTCGCATAGCGGTGGGCTCGCTCCAACATAGGAATTTTACCCCCCATTTCGCGCACCAACAATTCAGCGAACTGCGCGGAATAATTCATTGTTTCACGCTGCGCTAGGTCAATGAGTATTCCTGAAACTTCATCCTCGACAACATCAAGGTTAACACCGGCGATCACGTCAGATTTATTTTCTCGCGCAGCAAGGCGTTCCGCCTCTTTGTCAGATGCCGTTTCCGACAGGTTATATACGCTGCCGCCTCTAATTCTCGGGTTTTTGATCGAGTCTGCGTGAATACTGATAAAAAGATCAGCATTGTGGCGGCGCGCAATACGAAAACGCTCACGTACTTTATGAAAAATGTCCCGGTCCCGCGTAAGATGCACCTCATAGCGACCGGTTTTATTCAGTTCGTCCCGTATGGCGCGGGCAATTTTCAGCGTTATAACCTTCTCATGCACTCCGATAGTGCCTAGGTTCCCCGGATCAATGCCGCCGTGGCCGGGATCAAGCACAATAATATGTTTGCCGTCCTTACGGCGCGAGTTTGACACCGCCGGTGCTTTTTCCACCTTGGCAGTGTAGCGTGAGCGCTGAGACTTTGACGAGGCAACAGCAGCCAAAAAATCGGCCCTGCTAGACGGTTTTATATCAATAACATAACGTGGGCTTCTGCCATTTCCGGCTGGCAGGCTGAAAGCGTTGGAAACGATAGCTGGGCCCTTCAGATCAAGCACAATACGGTAAGTATCACCGGTAAACCGCCCGTGCCTGAACCCATTCACCAACCCAAATGGTTGAACAGAATCTGTGCCGCGCCAATCAACCGCGGGCAGATCAATCACGATTCTATAGGGATCTGCCAACTGAAACACCGCCGGCCTAGTATCTTCGGACAAATCAATAACGAAACGGGTTGTCCCATCAATCTGGCCGAACCGAACACCCAAAACATCACTAGCAGCGTGGCCGCCAACTGAGCTGACAGCGGTGAATAACAATACACCTAGCCCCACACGGGTCAAAAACTTGAAAATAATCGATTTTTGTATCATCAAAATAGTTCGATTCATCCGAGACAGCTACAACCGCCACCTTATACACGTCTGTCTATCGCACGAAAATACTAAATGGCAGATTAACCGATCTCAAGGAAAACCAGTAGCCTTCGGCAAATATAATTAAGCGATACAAAGAACTTACAGCCAAATATGTACTGAAATATGGCGACGAATAAATCGATTGTAATAAGTCTATTAGTTCATTAAGTTGTGC
>JAJFIU010000054.1 GCA_021774695.1 Alphaproteobacteria bacterium
AGCTGTTTCAGAAGGCACTATTGTCAATCAGGGTGAATATGCGGAAATGGTGGAGTTCACTGCCATAATCGAAACCTCCGTGGCAAGTATCGCGGGTTCTCCAATCGCGAGCGAATTGCTGCAGCAAGCCCGTGAACTAGGTCATTTGGTAAAGAATAAAGCACCGGCTGGTGAAGTTCGGGCACTTGCGCATACCATGCGAACTGCCATCATCCACCTTTATGACTTGAAAGTGGCCCCTGACCAGGCGCCCGATCTGCTGCAAGGCCAAGCATTGTACCAACAAACATGTGCGGCATGTCACGGAGCCAATGGCAACGGTAATGGGGAGTTGGGGAAAGACCTGGACCCACAACCAACTGACTTCACAGAAGTGGCTCGCTTCAGGCAGCGATCACTGTATGCATTGTTTAATACGATCACTTACGGTGTTGAAGGAACTGGAATGTCAGATTATTCACAGCTTTCGACGGTAGATCGTTGGAATTTAGCTGCCTATGTAGGCAGTATTGGTGTCGATAAGGGGATTGCGGCTAACGGCAAAAGGACGTGGCAACAATTCAAAGGTAATGACACCATAGTAGATTTAAGAGCCTACGCGGGCCTTTCACCTGATGAGGCTGCCAATAAATGGACCAAGGGCTATGCGTTGATGGCATATTTGAGAACAGAACCTGAGGTTCTGTTTGATTTCAAAACGCCGCCGCTCACTGTGGCAATGAATTCGCTTCAAACCAGTTTGAATGCATACGAGCAGGGCGACACAAAAAAGGCCTACGAGTTCGCGCTCACCGCTTATCTAGAAGGTTTTGAGCTTGTGGAGGGAAATCTCGCCGCATTGGATGCCATTCTCATGGGGGATATTGAGAGTGAGATGCTGTTGTTGCGCAATGATGTTAGCACCAAAAGCCCTTTAAAAAGTGTCACCGCGCGCATCCAGAAACTTCAGTTATTGCTCCAACAAGCGCAATCAAAAATGGCTGAAAAGGGGAGCTTGACGCCAACTGCTGCATTCGTAACCAGCTTTATCATTTTACTCCGGGAAGGCCTGGAGGCTTTACTCGTTGTTGTGGCGCTTTCCGCTTTCCTGTTGAAAACCGATCGGCGAGACGCCATGCCCTACTTGCATGCAGGCTGGATTGCAGCATTGATTTTGGGTCTGCTTACTTGGGTCGCATCTGAACGTTTTGTTCAAATCAGCGGAGCAACGCGAGAGGTTACTGAAGGAGTTGCGGCATTGGTAGCATCGGGTATGCTGCTCTTCGTTGGTTATTGGCTCCATAGCAAAACAAGTGCTTCGGGGTGGCAAGCATTCATTCAAAAAAGTCTTAAAGCCGCTCTTAATAAACGTACCCTATGGGGGCTCGCCGGACTGTCCTTCATATCCGTCTACAGGGAAGTTTTTGAGACAATCCTCTTTTATCAAGCGCTATGGGCCCAGGCGGCGTCCGGTAGTGCTGATTGGGTGATGGGTGGTTTTCTGGTTGCTGCGTTGCTGTTGGTGCTGCTGGCCGCGTTAATCATAAGATTTAGCATAAAGCTTCCTCTACGACATTTTTTTGCAAGTACGGGCATTCTTCTCCTGATTTTGTCTTTTATTTTTGCAGGCAAAGGCATCGCCGCCCTTCAGGCGGCAGGCGAAATACAACAAACCTTGTTACAGTTTGAAGCCGTCGAGTGGTTGGGCATTTTCCCCAGCCAGGAGGGGCTGCTTATACAGGCCACCATTCTGTTCGCATCCGCAGTTTTTTTGTCCAGAGGGTTTTTCGCCAGAAGGCAAAAAGAGTGACAGGTTTTCTTCCCGTTCACCGATTACTATAATGAATCTACCTTGGGTCAATGCTATTTAATTTGTTGAAATCGGGTAATCAATTGGAATTGACGGCGCTTAGAAATTAAAGACACCCGGGGCCGCGAACACCTGGTTCCCTGGGGTTGAGCACCAAAAGTGACTTAAACGGGAACAGGTAGCTTGACACCGTGTGCCTGCGTGAAATTTTTCCAACATATCTCTGCACTGGTTCTTCTTGCATTCGTGGCCATGATCGTCGATGTCGTTGGCGTTTATAAAGCTGCCGCCCATGAAGACGCGCCAGTCTCGGCCTCCATGGGTTATCACGGTGCCGCACCACCGACCGAATGGGAACATGAAAAACCATGCACAAGTAACAGCATTGTGCCCTGTCCTTTCTGCGCCATTCCCATCACACTGTCTGTTGAAAGCGCTGCCGAAGAATTTCAGGTTCTGAACGACCGTCGCCCTCATTATTTCATTGATAGCATCGCTGAACATGACCCGGACCCACCCCAAAAAAACCTCTTCTGATTCCCAATGATTATCCGGCTTAAGTGCCGCAATGTTTCAACAATCAAAGGAGGAAAGGCGAATAAGGCCTGTTGCCAACATTTACGCCTCGCTATTCGAGGCCAAAGGCCATGCTATGATCGGTGTGAGCCCTTTTAATAGCTGTTTTTCCGAAGATAGACTTGTGGAATCGAGAAGCTGTCAAACAGTGCGAGCTGGATACGCGGCGTAAAGCTATTCTGGGAGGCGCGCTTCAGGCCACATCCCTCCTTACTTGATTGAGTATTATCTATCTCGTGGAAGGACTGTCTTCGGTTCGCCGGTACGTTGCAGGGGCAGCGCCGATATATCGCTTGAAGGCTTTCGAAAACGTGGCAGTTGATTGATAACCAATACGGTCCGCTACTTGAGCGATTGGAAGCCCCTCTGTACGTAGATAATGAGCTGCACGATGCATACGCCAACGCGTCAAATATTGCATGGGCGTCTCGCTAACCAAAGATTTAAAACGGCTGGCAAAGGCTGATCGTGACATACCGACTTTACGGCCTAGTTCTTCAATGCTCCAAGCGTATGCCGGTGCTTCATGTATCAGTTTGAGTGCGCCACCAATACGACGGTCACGCAACGCGCCTAACCATCCGGCTCGATCAGATGGCAACGATTCGACATAGCTTCGAATGACTTGAATAAATAAAACACCGCCCAGACGTTCGAACAAGGCGGCCGTGCCTATACGATTTGCCCGAATTTCATCAGAAATAAGCCTGGAAGTTATTTCCAGCCATTCCTGTGCGCCATCGCCACCACCTTTGATGTGAATAAGCGGCGGCAATTGGGCAAGAAGCGGGTGCATCTCGCTATGATTAAATTCCAACCGACCACACGCTATGGCGGTCAGAGCTCCGCCCCCGCCACTTCGCATTACCTCTGGTTTGCGCAGTGGCCCTGCAACCATGAGATCAGTAAATTTTACGATTGGTGATGATGGATCGCTTTGCAAATAGTGGGTGTGACCATGTGGCATCATAAGGAGGTCACCTGTTTTCAGCGGAATCGGCTCTTCGCCTACCAATGAGATGAACCCATTACCGCTGAGGACAATGTGAAACATCAATCCTGATATTCCCTCGGTTGATGCACCCCAAGGTGCGCTGAATTCTGCCCGGCCTAAAATTGCCCCTGACAGGTGCACGGTATCGAGAATATCGCTCAAAACATCCATGTGGAAAACCTGACTAATTTGTACGTTGCGCCATAAATAGTAAACTATGCGCCATGGAAACGCCACGATATATCGTCCTATATAGAATTCAGTGATCAAGCGAAATGGTTACCCCAAAAAAGCAATAAAAAGGACATGACTATGACAACCACCAAGCAAACATACAAATACTCGGAATATCTGGTTGAGACAGAATGGCTTGAAGCCCATCTGGAAGATTCCAATCTGCTAATATTTGATTGCACGGTAAGTGCCCGCCCAAACCCGGACAAAAACGCCAAATTCCCCTTTGCATTTACAAATGGGATCACCAATTTTGGTGAAGGGCACATACCCGGTGCAGGTTTCCTCGATCTTTTAGGAAACCTATCGGACAGAACGTCTGAACTGCCTTTCCTTATGCCACCCGATCAACAGCTCACCAACGCATTCGCAAAAGCCGGTATCAGCGATGATAAACGTGTCGTTCTCTATGGCACGACAGACCCCGTATGGGCTGCGAGAGTATGGTGGATGTTGCGTTCACTCGGATTTAAAAATGTCGCTGTTCTGAACGGGGGGTGGCGGAAATGGAGTGCGGAAGAACGGCCAACATCGACCAAGGCCTGCACCTATTCACCCGGACTATTTACTGCTCGAGCACAGCCAGGTTGCTTCGCTAGTAAAGAAGACGTTCTGGCGGCCATCGGCAAGAAGGATGTACGCACAATCAACGCGCTTCCTTCTGTGATGCATTCCGGCGAGGGCGGGCCTGTCTTCGGACGCAAAGGGCGGATCGCAGGTAGCGTCAATGTACCTTTCGCGTCACTGCATGACCCGGATACTGGCGCCTATTTTACAGCCGACCAGTTGCAGAGAAAATTTCAAGCGGTAGGTGTTGAGGGCGCCAAACAGATCATCGTCTACTGCGGCAGCGGTATCGCTGCGTCCAATGACGCCTTCGCTCTTGCCCTGTTGGGATATGACAATGTCGCCGTGTACGACAAGTCTATGGCAGAGTGGGGATATGACACATCCTTACCAATGGAAACTGGCTGAAATTCTAATCCATAAGATTGCGAGCCCCCATCTTATCAGAGTTAAAAATGGAATAGACAACATATAAAGACCCAAGCGAGCAAGGTCTTGCTGATCTTAATATCTTTCCGGGAACAAGTTGGTCAGTTTTGGCTGAGCCGGTTTTTGATGGGTTTATTCATCGCTTAACAATGAAAAAGGCACGATCATCCCAGCCCATATTGTGTCGGCTGTTGCTGGGTTCTAGCCACGGCATATTTGCAATAATCTAAATTGATAATGGAGGTACTCATATGAGCGATGCAGTTAATAATGACATGAGCGAGTTCTGGAACGGTGAAGGCGGAAAAAAATGGCTACACTTTATGGAAACAATGGATGTAAACCTCCTTCCGTTTGGCCAGAAAGCCATAAAGGCCGCGACTGTTATGCCAGGTGAACAGGTGCTCGATATTGGTTGTGGATGTGGAGATACCTCGATTGAAATAGCAGGCCTTGTCGGGGTTGATGGCCATGTTCTGGGTGTTGATATTTCAGAATCAATTCTTGTGCGCGCTAGGGCGAAAGCTATGATTTCAAAGGGTAAAAATGTTGCATTCGAGTGCGGGGACGCACAGGTACATCGCTTTGAGACGGCAGCTTTCGATCTTATCTTCTCACGCTTTGGCGTGATGTTTTTTGACAATCCAGTTGCTGCATTCAAAAACTTGCACGGGGCCTTGAGGCTTGGTGGGCGTGTCGCCTTCGTTTGTTGGCAACCCGCCAAGGACAATGAATGGACCGAAATCTCTCTTGAAACTGTCGCACATCACGTTTCTCTGCCTGACCATTCCGGTCCTGAAGATCCGGGACCGATGTCATTTGGTGACCCGGAAAGAGTGAGGCGTATTTTGACCAGTTCTGGTTTTTCAAATATTGAGATCAGTAATTGCGACACATCATTTACTGTTGGCAGCAATCTCGCTGAGGCTGTTTCGTTCTTAATGCAATTGGGACCAGCAAGTGCGGCGATTGCGCAAGCAGATGTCGGTGAGAGAGTAAAATCAAAAATAGCTGCAGACCTACGCGAGATGCTTGTCCCGTACGATACAGGGGTGGATGTAACTATGGGTGCGGCAACGTTGATTGTTACTGCCAATAGGTAGCAGACACCCTTATATGAGTAACGTGCGCACGCATTGAAGTGGTCCTGCTTTCTGGACAAGTTTGCGGCTGAGCTAAGGTCTGTTCTGTCAGGTTTTAATGCTGCTTATTTGATCTGTCTACGCTCGAAGTATGTGTCGTCGGGCGTTCGTTTTTCAAGGGCGATGCGTGGCAGCGCATGTCCCCGGCGCGCAAACCTTCGCCCATAAATAGAAGTTAAAATGCCTGCACCTTCTCTGCTTTGTAGGTATCTGCATCTTCAAAATAGAGACCGCTTGCCGTCAGGTCATAGGGCTGTGGGTGAAATGTGGTCTTTGCTCTTTCCTTCTTGAATGGAAATTTGGGTTTGAAGCGAAAGCTTGCGCCTCGCCTTTAAACCCGTGTTGACCCTGAAACGCGGGTGTAAACGGAAGGGAAAAGCCGCGACAAAATTATCTTCGTAGTTGGAGGTACCCCTTCTCCCTCTTGGGGAGGAATCGACTACGAAATAATCTCTGCATCTGGTTTTTAATGAAGTGCGCTGGGGGCGGCGCCCTAGATAAACAGATGTGTCCGCAGGCGAGAACAGCATACAAAAGCCTGGCCCAATAGCGCTTAGTGATGCTTTCCACGCTATTCTTCCAGCAAGCGGTCAATAATAGCGCAGTCCGGGGTTTCACCGCCGCTGCATTCAGCGGCCATGGATTTCAGCGCTATTTTCATCTTCGCCAGATCAGCCATCTTGTTTGTGATGAGATCAACATTATCCAGTGCAATTTCTTTTACTTCATCACACACATAAATTCCGTCTACCATTTCCAAGAGGCTGCTAACTTCATTGTTGGTAAAACCGAGCTCGCGTGACCTGCGGATAAACTTCAATCGTTTCAGGTGATCAATTGAATAGCACCTATATCCTGCAGCCGTACGCGGCGGATCAGGCATAAGACCAATTTTCTCATAAAAACGTATGGTCTCCAAGTTTACGCCAGCCTCTTTCGCCAGCTTACCTCTCGTATATTCACGTTTTTGAGATATGGTCATTTTTCTCTTTACCCTGTATTTAATACAGGGTGTAGGCTACGTTAAATTCAGACGTAACGCAAACAGCGTCTTGAACGAACACATAGACAAGAATGAAGTCAGTAACCAAAGAAAGACGACAGTAATGAGTGATATTAAACAGCCAGTGGACAGTAGCAAAAACTGGAGCGCCAGCCTTGGTGCCGTTGGGGCAATATTAGCTTCGTCATGCTGTATTTTACCGTTTGTCTTCCTGATGCTGGGTGTTAGCGGCTCATGGATTGGCAACCTCACAGTTATGGAGCCTTATAAGGACTATTTTGCATTGATTGCGCTTGGATTTTTGGGCGTCGGTTTTTGGCAGGTTTATTTCAAGCCAAAGAAACAATGCGATGAAGGCTACTGTGCAACGCCGAAGTCGGAGCGTGTCATCAAATCAGTTTTATGGGTTTCCACCGTGCTGGTTTTGCTGGCGGTGACGGTTGATTTTTGGGCACCGATCCTCGGTGAGTATATTTAAACGTAAACAAGGAGAATGAAGATGAAACGATTGATCAAAGCATGTGCTGTCGCCGCTGTACTCGGCGTGGCTATGCCGGTTACCGCTATTATGGCAGATGATGCCAGCACGACGACACAGCAGGTTACCGAAAAGAAAGTAACTTTCGACATTGAAAAAATGACCTGCGCCATGTGCCCGATTACAGTGCGCAAAGCGATGGAGAAGGTTGACGGTGTACTGTCTGTTGTAACTGATTATGACGCCAGAACAGCAGTTGTGACTTTTGATCCGGCAAAGGCAAATGTTGAAGCTATTGCCAAGGCCTCTGAAGATGCTGGTTACCCTGCTATTCTCAATGATAGCCACGGTTCTTAATGATGGCGTTTGACAACCCAGAGAGCAGTTGCTGCCCACCGGAAAATACCGAAATTAAAACAAGTGTCATGGTTATTGGTGCTGGCTCGGCTGGGTTTTCAGCCGCCATTACGGCTGCAGAAGCTGGGGCTGTTGTAACACTTGTCGGCGGCGGCATCATTGGTGGCACTTGCGTTAATGTTGGCTGCGTGCCGTCTAAAACCATGATCCGGGCCGTTGAAGCACTGTATCAGGCTCCTCATGCTGCCCGGTTTAACGGCATCACCTCCACGGCCAAAGTCCTCGACTGGCAGGCCGTTGTCGCGCACAAGCAACAGCTTGTGGAAGAGTTACGCCAAGCCAAATATATTGCTGTTCTACCCGCCTATCCGGATGTGCATTATTTGGAAGGTCTTGCACAGCTTGCTAAAGACGGCGTTAAGGTGGACGGCACGCTTTATACGCCTGACAAGATTATCATTGCCACGGGTTCTTCAAACATGGTGCCTCCGATCCCCGGCATTGAAACGGTTGATCATCTGGACAGTACGTCCGCCCTCGACCTTGAAACCCTTCCCGGTTCCATGATCATCATTGGCGGTGGTGTTATCGGTTGCGAGCTTGGTCAAATGTTTGCCCGTGCTGGCGTTAAAATTACCTTATGCTGCCGCAGTCGCTTGGTGCCAGATATGGAACCTGAAATTAGCCAAGCTTTGCAAACCTATCTGGAGGCTGAGGGCATCACTGTATGCGCTGGCATTGGCTACCAATCTATTGAACAGCACGGCGACGGCGTTAGGCTTCACTGTGAAAACCAGGGCAAAACCCATATACTGGAAGCAGACAGAGTTTTACTTGCTGCTGGGCGCAAGCCAAACACGGCGGGCCTTGGACTTGAAAACGCGGGCGTCTCGCTTGCCAGGAACGGCGGCATTGAAGTTGACGCTTTAATGCGCTCGACCAATCCCAATATTTATGCCGCTGGCGATGTCACCGGCACGGATATGTTTGTTTACATGGCTGCCTACGGCGCAAAGCTCGCCGCCGTGAGCGCAACAGGCGGCGACGCGCAGCCTTACAGTAATGCCACCATGCCATCGGTTGTTTTTACCGACCCGCAAGTGAGCAGCGTTGGCTTAACGGAATTTCAGGCGAATGAACAAGGCCACAGTGTGAAAACAAGCGTCATCACGCTTGACCATGTACCGCGCTATCTGGCGGCACGGGATACACGTGGTTTGATCAAGCTTGTCGCCGACAAGGAAACCGACAAGCTGTTGGGCGCGCATATATTGGCACCCGAAGGCGGCGAACTCATTCAAACCGCTGTGATTGCCTTAAAGGCCAACATGACCGCAACAGAGCTGGGGCAGACCATATTCCCGTACCTCACAGGGGTTGAGGGGCTAAAACTAGCCGCGCAAACCTTCGATAAGGATGTCAGCACGCTATCTTGCTGCGCCGGATAAACGATAAGGAAGTAAATAATGGCAACAACCGATCTCAAACTGGAAGATTGTGGCTCTTTGCCAAAGCCGGGGCCGATTGGCCGTTTAGTGCGCATCGGTTTTGGGTTTTTGTGCCTTTATTATGTATTTGCTCTCTGGGGAACCCGGCAAGATTTAATCACTGAGGCGGGTACAATCCGACAGCTTGTATGGAATGGCATAGTGCCGGGTCTAATTCTAGTCAGCTATGTGATCAATATCGGCTTTTCACGAGCATGGAAAAAATGGCCTGCAATCGTAAGTACGGCCATTGTGCTGGCGGTAGCAGGCACTGGATATGCGCTAACGGGATCACTTGATACACCTCTGCTTGCCCACACTATTCATGCTTGGGAGCTGTATGTCTTTAGTCATTTGGGCTTGGCATTTGTGCTCGCCGCTACGCTCGGCACCCCCGGCTGTGAGATGCGTGCCTTTCATCATCTGTATTCGTTGATCACGGGCAAACTAACAAAAGAGCATCACTGCCCCATCGGCCCGCTTTCCTCAATTGATCGCTGGGAGGCCACGCGGCTTGGCTAATTCTTTGTCATTGAGATTGAACAAATTTCAGGGTGGCCGTCACAGCAATCATTCACCAGATAGCCAATGAAGCCTTTGGTTTCCTCAAGGCGTACAGAATATATTAGGCTGCGACCTTCGCGTTTTGATGCGATAAGTCCAGCGTTGGAAAGTATATTAAGATGAGTGGAAAGCGTATTTTGTGGCACGCTCAACTCCGTCGCAATCGCACCTGCCGCCATACCAGATTGTCCTTGTCGCATCAGCATCCGAAATACACTAAAGCGTGTGGATTGTGCGAGCGCACTTAACATTTCAATGGCGTGACTATCATTCATTATACGTGCCTTTAGTAATCTGATTAATTTTTGCATAAAGCGGCGACCAACCGAAGTTTCACATCAATTTTCGCTATTGCTTCATGGAGGTTTACTGCTTTTTGGAGCAACCAGAAACCAGTTGCCAAGCATAGTCGCTGCTATTTTAGTCAAGAATATTAGCGCTGCCATACCAAGAGCTTTAAAGAATGCAATCCCGCCGAGGAACCCTGAAATACTCATTAGCATCAAAATCACTCCATTGAAGAAAGCATACCAAGGAGCCACCCAAAAAACGCCCATCCAAAGACATACTCCCAAGATTCTAGGAAGCTTTTGTCCCTGTATAATATGGTTCAATAGCGCAACCGTAAATGACCAAAAGAGCATTACATCATAGCGCAAGCCCTCAGAATAGGGGCGCCAAAATAACGCGCTCTCATCTCCCGAGCGCGAATAAAAATAGATAAAAAGGCCAAGTAAACTGACGCTCCCGACTAGAAGGTGCCCATGCCTGCTTTTTATCCAGCTTTTAAACCAACCATCATTTTGTTCGGCAACGTTTAGAGGTGAAAAAAAATATACTGCTCCACCAAATGTCGTACTTCCAATAAATGCCCCGGCAAGCGGCGTTAGCCAGGAAGCCGAAACATCCATCAGCAGATAGGCCAATAATGCGCCTAAAAAATAGCTGGCATTGACTTCTAAACAAAGTGTTCTGTAGTTGGCAAAAAATCGGTTCATGGATCATTACCCGGAAAGCTGTTTTTGGTGCGGTTCACAAAAGCAACTAATGACAGCATCACAGGCACTTCAACCAATACTCCAACTACGGTGGTAAGCGCCGCCCCTGAGCCCAAGCCGAACAGGCCAATCGCAACGGCAACAGCCAATTCGAAAAAATTGGACGTGCCAATTAGGGCGCTTGGTCCGGCGACGCTATGCGGAATGCGCCACAACCACGCCGCAAAGTACGCAAGAGCGAATATGCCGTAAGATTGAATAATCAAAGGAATAGCGATTAAGCCAATACGCTCAGGATAGTTCAAGATGGTTGGCCCTTGAGACGCGAATAGCAACACCACCGTAACCAACAACCCCATCATTGCAAATGGTTTCAATGCGCCAGAAAATTTCTCTATGGCCGCGCCGCTATTTTCTTCTGTGTCTTTTTGGAGCGCGCGCCGCGTTAACATGCCCGCAGCCATTGCCACTATAATATACAGAAGAACAGAGAGTATTAATGTTTCCCACGGAACAATAATGTCCGTAACGCCTAATAGTAAAGCCACGATTGGGGCAAAAGCTATGACCATGATTATGTCGTTTAACGAAACCTGCACAAGCGTGTAGGTCGCATCGCCTTTGGTCATGTTCGACCATACAAAAACCATGGCGGTGCAGGGTGCTGCGCCGAGCAAGATCATGCCGGCTATATATTGCTGCGCGTCTTCTGGGCCAACATAATCGGCAAAAATAACTTCAAAAAACAAGATGCCAAGTGCAGCCATTGAAAAGGGTTTGATCAACCAGTTAACGACTAACGTAACAACCAGCCCTTTAGGGCGTTCGCCAACGTGGCGTAAACTGGCGAAATTAACATTCACCATCATTGGATACACCATTACCCAGATCAGCACGGCAACCACCAAATTTACCGAGGCATACTCCAGCCCAGCCAAAAACCTGAAAACGGCAGGAAATAAAGTCCCGAGCGCGATACCGGAGGCGATGCATAAGGCCACCCATAAGGAAAGCCACTTCTCAAAAACACCAAGAACTTCTTTATCTTCTCGCGCTGTATCCTGTTTTTGCAAATTCGATGTCATCTTCTATGTTGTATCCTTCTTTGAAGTTTATAGTAATTAGGACTTTCCTATCCCTAAAGACAGAGCACCCAAGCTACTGCCCCGGAACAAATTTTTTGCCCTTATTGCCTGCGAGCGGCGACGTAAACAGAACAGCCAATACTACCATCCCGCTTGATACCAGCAAACAGGCAACCAGCCCGTAATATTGGTAAATAAGGCCTGACAATAGTGTGCCCATCAACCTCCCGGCGGCGTTAGCCATATAATAAAACCCGACGTTTAAGGATACCTTGTCGCTATCCGAATAAGCCACAATCAGGAAAGAATGCAGCGCCGAATTTACAGCAAAGATTATTCCAAAAATAATCAAACCCCAAATAAGCCAGTAAGCTTCATCAAAGCCGGGCAGTACGTTAGAAATCAACTGGCTTCCTGTACCCGTCAATCCAAAAGCCAGTAACGCCGTCGCCGCAGCAAGAGCCATGCCCCATATCTTGGCAGCACGCGCAGCATTCTGGCTGCTTCTGGTGCGTCTTAACAATTTGGGCACGAGCGCTTGCACGACACCATACCCTATTATCCATGCGGCCATGAAGCGGCCAACTTCGTTGAAGTTCCACCCAACAACGCTGGAAAGAAAGACAGGTACGCCCACCACGAACCAAACATCCCGGCTCGCAAACAGAAAAATGCGGGCTGCGGACAAGTAATTTATGTCACGTGATTTAGAAAATAAGTCCTTACGCGATATCTTGCCTTTAGCCCTGCCGATATCTGATTTCAGATAGATAACAGCAACACCAAGAATAACGAACAATCCAGCCGCCATACTCAACAACGCCCCTGCAAACCCAATTGTTTGCAGCAAAAAACCACCAGCAAAGAAGCCAAAGCCTTTGAGGGCATTTTTTGAGCCCGTTAACAAGGATACCCATTTAAACAACAAAGCATGCCCTTCGCCGGGTACCACCAACTTAACGGCAGATTTTGAACTCATTTTGGTCAGGTCTTTGGCAATTCCTGATAGAGCTTGTGCCGCCATCACATATATTACGGACAATCCGACCGTCAGGCCTTCGGGCAAGGCTGCAAGTATGCCAAGTGCGGCAATCTGAATGAACAATCCGCTAAACAAGGTGGAGCGCAGCCCAAATCGAGCACCTATCCAACCACCAAAAAAGTTAGTGAGAATTCCCATGGCTTCGTACAAAAGGAAGAGAAAAGCCAAATCCAGCGGCGCGTACCCAAGAGCATGGAAATGCAAGAGCACCAACATTCGCAGCGCACCGTCTGTAATGGTAAAACCCCAATATGAGGCGGTGACAATGGAATAGTTCTTCAGATCGGCCATGAGTGTGTTTTCCTAGAGACCTGAAGCAATTAATTCGGCCAAATCGGCCATCCGGTTCACATATCCCCATTCATTGTCGTACCAAGCGTAAACTTTGAGCTGGCTACCATTAACGACCATCGTGGACAAACCATCAACAATGCTTGAGCGCGGATCATTAAGATAATCAGCAGAAACCAGAGGGCGACTTTCATACCCTAAAATACCCTTGAGATAGCTGTCTGCGGCCTCAAGAAACAGCTCATTGACAGCCTCAGCCGTTGTCGCCCTATCCAGCTCAAAAACACAATCTGTCAGGGATGCGTTTAAAAGCGGGACGCGCACGGCGTGTCCGTTCAGGCGGCCTTTCAACTCAGGATAAATAAGGGAGATTGCCGTTGCTGATCCTGTTGTGGTTGGAATAAGCGAATTGAGACAGGAGCGTGCACGGCGCAGATCCTTGTGCGGCGCATCGACGATAACTTGCGTATTTGTTACATCATGGATCGTGGTAATAGAACCGTGTTTGATACCCAGTTGCTCATGGACCACCTTAACCACGGGTGCCAAACAATTTGTTGTGCAAGAGGCTGCCGTAATTAAATCGTGTTTTTCCGGGCTATACAGATGGTGGTTAACCCCCATTACGAGATTGAGGGCGCTGTCTTCTTTCACTGGAGCAGAGACCAATATTTTGCGGATACCATTCTTGTAATAGGGCTGTAGACTGTCACGAGATTTAAATTTGCCCGAGCACTCAATGACAATATCGACTTGATCACCCGACCAGCCGATAGTCTCGGGCGAGTTGGCTTCCGTGAAGGGGATTGTTTTGTCGCCAATTTTAATATGATCTCCAACCACTTTAACGTCCTGCCGCCAGCGGCCATGAACACTGTCGAACTCCAAAAGATGCGCGGCAGTTTCAATGCCGCCTTTTGGCTCATTGATTGCCACAAGCTCAAGCCCCGGCTTCCCCCATACAGCGCGTAAAAATAGTCGCCCCATTCTGCCAAAACCATTAATTGCAATACGTGTTGTCATCTATTGTTCCGTCCCTACACATCTTTGCCACCACTATGGCAATATTATTTATATCGATAATAGTGGATATATAGAATAATAAAAAGAAAAGCAAGTAGCCAGCTACTAGAAATAGCCAATAGACTATAACGTAATGCTGCGACATAAATTATATTAAGTCTATGGTTTCAAAGAACTTTAAGGTTTACATTGTAAAATAATAGCAACGAGATGGACGAGCATGAGCGAAGACAACCACTGTTCGCCGGAAGCCATAAACGCTCGGGATCTCGCTAAAAAGCGTGAGGATTTCACTGACCTTCAAGATGAAATGTCCGGGCGTATCACAGGCAAAAATGCTCGCTTTCCTTGTGAGACAGAGCGCTCAAGCCGCACTGGCAAAAACGCCGACCACAAAAAGAACCTTTCCAGATTGTACGTAATGTTGGCAGATACCGCTTATCGCGCAGCCTGTGAGCAAACCATGTCTGGTTTATCGGGCACTGAAAGTGCGGTCTATGACGCCTTGATTGAAGCTGCTGACCATGTGAATCAAGCCCAGACGGACCTTAATGATACGGTGCCGGGTGAACAGCGCCCCTCCAACTTGTTATCCAGGCTTATCATGTGTGGCTGTTGCGGCGGCGGGTAACCCCTGATGACCATGCAATTGAGGGTTGAGCGCTAATGAGCAACTCACGTTAGTTGAGAACTCCCGCAACCATTTTGAATCTCCCAGTATCTAAATTTGAAAACTCGTGGCGGTCGCAGTCCTCCGCAACCAATCGAATCAATACTTTTGCAGCTTTCGAGCGGCTTTTCTTTTGGGTTATTTCTACCTGTGCCGCGCTTAGTATTGCCGAAAGATGTGCTACTCTACTCCTGATCTAAATGGCCAAGCTCTGTGATAATGATCAATCACGAAATCATGTTTATGCTGATACCCACCTTTCACAGCTTTCGCATCTGCTATATGCGGGTCATTGGGATCAAGATTTTTATGCGTGTGGATCAGAGACGCTTGATCATCAGCAGGCCATAGGAATAGAGCAAGCATAAAGCCGAGTATGACGATTCCTGTTAAAATGTAAAATGTTACTGTTATGCCGATGGATGCGCCGAGAAAGCCGACCAGCGGGTACGTAATCAGCCAGCAAGCATGGGAGAGGGAAAACTGCGCGGCAAAATAGGCGGGGCGATCTTGTTCCGCAGAGGAACGGCGCAGCAAGCGGCCCGTGGGTGTATTGATAAGAGAAGCCGCGCTACCCAGTAAAAACCACACGGGAAGAAGCCAAAGAAATGATGAAACGGTGGAGCCGGCTAGCAGCCCAACGGCCAAAATAGTTGCGCCGCCGAGCATAACGGGGCGATCCGGCAGATAGTCCAATAATTTTGGGAGCGTAAAAGCCGCAAGCATTGAGCCGCCGCCATAGGCCGCAAAAGCCAGAGCAACTTCTTGTTCGCCCAAACCAAAGCCGCCACGTACAATCACAACGGTATTGACGATGACCATTGCCCCTGCCGCAGAGACAGCCAGAGAGAGCGCAAGCAAACCTCTCAGGCGCGGCGTGGAAAGATAGGCGCGTGTTCCGAAACTGATTTTCTCCCAAACCGATATAATTCTGGCATCTTTAGCTCTGTCCCTTTTTGGTAAAGTTGCCGTGACAACCAACGCAGCCGAAATTAAGAAGGCAACCGAATTAGAAGCAAACAGTGCGGCAGAGCTCAGAAATAACAAAGCGACAGCCGCCAGCATAGGACTAATGAGAGACTCTAAATCATAGGCCAGCCGCGAAAGTGAGAGCGCCTTGGTATAGGTTTTTTCATCAGAGATAATGTCGGGAATCGTCGCCTGAAACATCGGCGTAAACCCGGCTGAACAAGATTGCATCAAAAAGATAATCAAATAAATTTGCCAGATTTCACTGACGAACGGCAAGAACAGTACAAATCCGGCACGGATAAGATCAAGCGTGACCAGAACCTTTTTGCGCGGCGGGGCTGCCGCCAGTCCGCCAACAATTGGCGCAATGGTGACATAGGCCAACATTTTAAGGGCAAGGGCTGTGCCGAGGACAGTTCCGGCCTTGTCGCCAGCCAAATCATAACTCAGTAATGCCAGAGCCACGGTCGTTAAACCCGTACCTAGCAACGCAATAACTTGCGCGGCAAATAAATGCCGGTAGGTCGAATTTTTGAGTGGCTCTAGCATTTCACTGTTCCTTTTTAGTGTGTATGACCGTGGTCACTGACCGCAACGTCACCGCCGGTCATTCCGGAGACTGCGATAACAATCAATATGGCTACAACGATTAAAGCTGGAATTACAACTTTAGGATTGGTTAGTTTTTTCATGACGGTTGCCCTTTCTATTCCCGTGAGTGGGTTTAATAACGTTTAATGTCGGTGTATTGACCATTGGTTTTGAGGATGATGGTCAAAGGTTCTTTTGTACGGTTGCGCCAGAACCAGCCATGATTGCCTTCAAAGGCGGCTTCCAATGTACCTTCGCTCTTTTGCTCCGAACCTTTTGAATAGCTATGGTAGTCAATCTCCAGTTTCTTTGAGTCCCCGTGCATATCAAAGTTTGCTTTGCCGCCACTGGTTTCCCACACGTAATCAACCTTTGCCCCCTTGGCCATTTTCACCTTAATCTCAGTGCCTTCATCCGGCGCAAGCGTGACTTGTCTTTCGTGGCTTTGGGTAGGAGCAGCTTCTGATACAGCTTGCAGTTCTGGCTCAACCTCGACCACAACGGCGCTTTGGGCATCCTTTGCAGCATCTTGCGCCGCTTCTTCGGCCAGTGAGGTTTTAATCTCACCCATGCGTTTGAGGCCGATGGCATTTCCTATGCCTGTCGGGTCAATGCCGTATTCAGCGGGCATGACAACCGTAACCAGCAAAACACCAGCCGTTATAGCGGCCAAAATAGTTGATTTGATAAGTTTCGTAGTAGACGGAACTTCCGTGTCGGATGGTATGTTTGAATTATGCATGATTGTTTTCCGTATATCGATAAATTGAATTTAGTGAACGATGTGGCCAGTGATTTGATAAAACATGAGCAAAAATCCCAGCATCATCATTAAGGCATTGGCTTTATAGGCGTGGTGCAGAAAGCTACCGGACTTACGCCAATAGGTAATGGCGATCAAAATCGCCGCCAACGCCAGAATTTGCCCCAGCTCTACGCCGATATTGAAGAAGATTAAATTGGCAAGAAGGCCATCAGGCGATAATTCATAGTCCAGAATTTTTGTCGCCAGACCAAAGCCGTGCATCAGACCAAACAAGAAGGTTGCAACTTTGGTATTCGGCTGAAATCCGAACCAGCGTTGATATGCCCCCATATTATCCAGTGCCTTGTAAACCACGGAAAAGCCGATGATGGCATCAATGATATAGGGACTAATGCTAATCTCCATCAAAACGCCGGAAAGAAGCGTAATCACATGACCAACCGCAAACAGACTGACATAAATGGTTACGTCCTTCATACGGTAGAGGAAGAAGATCACGCCGAGCAAGAACAGCAAATGATCATAGCCCGTCATCATGTGTTTAGCCCCAAGATAGATAAAGGGGATTAGGTGGATACCCACAGTTTCCTGAATATAGCCTTTATCGCCTTGCGTTACACCGTGCGCCCACGCATCGGGAACAATGCCGAACAGAGCAACCAACATCATTGCCAGCCCCGCGAAGGCAAAAAGGCGCTCCTTGCCTGTCATGGATTGAAAATAGTTCATCATTGAAAGTGTCTCCGTTTTAGAGAGGTGTGTTTGAAAAATCGGAAAAAAGGCGCATGGATCCCTGGCGTCCGCCGCAAAGCAGACACAAAAGTACGCCTCGGATTTTATGGTCTAAATCCGAAAACGCTGTGTTGAGAGATAAAGGGGCGTTTTGTCTGGCCTATGCCTTCGCCAATCTGGCGGTGCACGGCTTTGCACAGAGGTTAATTCATAGCGGTGTTGCGGCGATAGGGTTGCAGTAAAAGCAAAATCACTATCCTGACTATCCTGCGCCGAAGCCGTTAAAATGATGCGATCAGGGCTTTGCAGATCAACATGTAAATACTCACTGAAATACGTCACAGCATCGAGATTTATAGCGTGATGATTGCTTGCCTGCGTCTGTATGTCATGATCGTGTGCAACGTGCTCGTGCCCATGCGCCACCTTATCAGACGTATTGCGATTATGATGGTAGCTCTCTTGAAGGTCATGCAAAACATGTACAGCGCCATGCGGCATCCACGGCGTAAATGCGGGGAGTACCAAAAGGGCGATCAAAACTGAAAAGAACGTATTTTTCATCGAATTTAAGGTTACATTTTATTTTTAGTTTCACAAGACGTTTAAAGGATGCACTTCGCTCCATTTTTTATTTTACATAAAGATTTTTTTTGGTAATAATCAACAAAATCATAGTCTTACGGTAGATTTTAACAGCTTGCGGGATTTTAATCTCCTACGTACGGCTTAAGATAACATCCGCCCGTTCTCAATGATGTTGTTTTCTCAGCTTATGGTCGGGGGGCAGTAAAATGTAATAGCGCTTGCCTGAATACGCTACGCCGTTCATGTGATGGACAGATACTCCCCGGCTGCCAGAGAAATCTGGTAGCCGTTTGCTGAGCGGAAGACATTCTCGCGTCGGGCTAGCTAGTGCGCTTGAAATCCTTCTATCCCCTGAGCCCGTAAGGACTCGCATGGTTGGTACGGGGAAATTTATATTATCATTGCTCGGTGCGACATATCATTCTACTGTCACGTCTCGGAAAACAAGACATTCATGAGGTTTGTCGCTTGATACTTTGTTGGTCAAAAAAAATCGCAGCCATTATGGCACTATGCGCACTTGTTGTGTTGCGCATGGTGGATTTGGCTGTCTATGAACAAGACCACGACCATGTTAACGCCTCTCACGTACAACAACATGCCTCGAAAATTAGCCATGGTCATGACGTTGATGAGCTTAGTGAACACGAGTCCCTTGATGATATGACCGCGCATATGAGTTTCCATTCGTTACTCAGTGTCTATATTTCTGCTCCAGCTGTTGCCGCAGTACCGGTAAATAACGGCACCTCCAAATATGGTGTCGCTCTCGGGATGCACCTAAATACTCCACACTCAAGGCCACCGGTCCCTCCTCCTCTCGCTTAATCTCTTTAAAACATCTTTTTGACGCACGGAGCCTAGTCTCCGCGCATTCTGTTGTTTTGATGAGAGTTATACATCATGAAATCTATCTTATCGGCGGCCCTTGTAGCCGTCAGCCTCGCGCACGTAACTGCGCCAGGAAGCCGTGCGGGAGATATAATCCCGGTGCTTCTTACCCGCGAAATGGCTATCGACCGCGTAGTTGCGGCTACACCCGCTCTGGACGCCCTGCGAGAAAATATTAATGCTCGCACTTCAGCCATTCAGCAAGCAGGGGTGAAACCAAACCCGCTGCTTTCAACCGAGTTGGAAAACTTCACTGGTACCGGTCCATTTGCGGGTCTGGGACGAAGTGAATTTACAGTTGCATACAATCAACGTTTTGAGAGAGGCGGTAAACGCCGGTCAAGAGTGCAGCTTGCGAGCAATGAAAAACAAATGGCGATCGCTCAGCTGCAAATCAACCGGCTCGATATCATCCGAGAGACCGAACGCGCCTATATCGCTGTACTTGCGGCACAAGCAAAATTGGAAAATGCTGAAGAACAGGTAACGGTATTTGAAAACATCCATGACGCTATCAACGTCCGTATGGCGCGCGGGAAAGATTCGAAATTCGCCGTCCAGAATGCCCGAATGCATTTGCTGCGGGCCCAACACCGCGTGACGCAGGCGGAACAATCTGTAGCCAACGCAAAACAGTCGCTTTCGAGCCTATGGCAGCAAACAGATACTATGTTTTCTGTCACTGTCAGTTCTTTTTTTGCACTACCTGACCATCTGATAGCACCAGTATTGACGGCGGCACAAAGCGGGCCTGATCTGGCCTTGTGGAAGTTGAGGCAAGAGCGGTCAAAAAGTGCGGTTGCACTTGAGAAAGCAAATGCCGTCCAGGACCCAACGGTAAAAGTTGGGTTGCGGTATCTTCAAGGAACATCTGATGTTGCTGCGATTGTTGGTGTGTCAATTCCGTTCGCCCTTTATGACACCAATAGCGGTAATATTGGCAAAGCCAAAGCAAACCACAAGAAAAGCCAATACGAGCTATCGGAAGCCGAACGTCAATTGGAACGCCGCATTCTGATGCAGCAGAACAATAGAGCTGCCGCATATGTGCAAGCCCGGCAAACCCTCCATAATTTGATTCCGGAAGCTGAGCAAACAAAAGATCTGGTTCTTGAGCGCCTGAAGCACGGGGTAGCAAGCTATCTGGATGTTTTTACAACTCAAACCTTAGCGGCTGAGGTTAAGGGACAGTTGCTGGCAGAACTGGAACAATATCACCTTGCACAAGTTGAACTTGATCGTCTCACCGCTCGGCATGGGCTTAACGACATCATTTCAGGTGAGAATTCCGCCACTGACGAAGCATCTCAAGATGGCGAGGGAAAATAAAATGACCATTACCAATGTATTTAAGAACCTGTTGGCACTTTCAGTTGCCAGCTTTCTGCTTGTCGCTTGCGGCGAGAACACGATCAGCAAGGACGGTACAACCCATGGAACCGAGATAGATGAAACAGAGCCGCCAAAGGGCCCCAATGGAGGTCGGCTGCTTGAAGACGGAGACTTTGCGCTTGAAGTAACAATTTTCGAGCAGGGTCGTCCGCCGCAGTTTCGGCTGTTTGCATACGAAAACAACAAGCCAATTGAACCCCGGTCGGTGCATGTAACAGTAAAACTCTCTCGGCTCGACGGCGAAATAAACCGATTTTCTTTTGCACCCAAGGCTTCCTATCTGGCTGGCGACGGCGTTGTCATTGAACCCCACTCTTTCGATGTTGAGGTTACGGCGACCCACAAAGGTCGCAGCCATAGGTGGACGTACGATTCTTATGAAGGCCGTACCAGGATCAGTACAAAAATGGCGACTGAAGTAGGGATCGAAGTTGAACCTGTCGGCAACGCAAAAATAGAAGAAACTCTGGATGTCCTTGGGCGTGTTGAGTTTGCGCCTGATGCACAAGCAACGCTCAGGGCTCGCTTCCCGGGCAAAATCCTCGAAGTGAATAAATATGAGGGACAATCGGTCAAGAAAGGCGAGATACTTGCCCGCGTAGAAAACAACGAAAGCCTGGAAACTTACGCTATCAAGTCGCCGATGGATGGTGTCATAGTTAACAGTCAGGCGAACGTGGGCGATGTGGTTTTCGACACGCCTTTGTTTGTGATAGGGGATCTGACGCGTTTACGAGTAGATTTTCACGTCTATCCGGTGGACCTGGAAAAAGTGCGTCCGGGAAAAACCGTAACCGTCCAGTCGATCAGCGGCACTGTCAAAACAGAAACTGAGCTTGAAGCCTATTTGCCCTCCACCGTGAGCGCAACGCAAACCATGATCATTCATGCCTCCTTGCCAAATCAAAGTTTGATCTGGCTGCCTGGTATGACTGTTAAAGGCACCGTTATTACAGACAGGACAGAAGTGCCTCTGGCAGTACGGACCGACGCATTGCAGCGGTTCAGGGACTTCACCGTCGTTTTTGCACAGGTCGGTGAGGACTATGAGGTGCGCATGCTCGAACTTGGGCGCAGCACCCCTGAATGGACCGAAGTAATTTCAGGCATCAAGCCGGGTCAACCCTATGTGACTGGAAACAGTTTTATCATCAAAGCCGACATCGAAAAATCCGGCGCGTCACATGACCATTAATAGGCCCCTTAAGGAAATATCATGTTAGATAAAATAATATCTTTTGCGATTCAGAAACGCTGGACGGTGCTCATTATGGCTTTGGCAATAGCTGCATTGGGAGTATTTAACTTCCAGCGTCTGCTTATTGATGCTGTGCCGGACATCACCAACGTGCAGGTGCAAATAAATACCGAAGCACCCGGCTATTCACCAATTGAAGCAGAACAACGCATTACTTTTCCGATTGAAACTGCGCTTTCGGGGTTGCCAAAGCTAGCTTATACCCGGTCTATTTCTCGGTACGGGCTGTCACAGGTAACCGTTGTCTTCGAAGAAGGCACCGATATCTATTTTGCCCGCCAGCTTGTGGCAGAACGCTTGCAAACCGTCAAAAGTCAGCTGCCACCGGGAATTGAACCCGAACCCGGCCCCATTGCGACCGGGCTCGGCGAGATCTATATGTATACGGTGGACGCTGAACCAGGCGCCTTGAACGAAGAAGGTAAACCATGGTCCCCCACGGACCTTCGCACGGTACATAACTGGGTGGTCAAACCCCAACTTGTAACAGTCCCCGGCGTGACGGAGGTCAATACGGTTGGCGGATACAAGAAACAATTCCACATAACACCTTGGCCGGACAAACTCTCCGCTTACAACCTGACCCTGAAGGATGTAATTACTGCGCTCGAACGCAACAATGCCAACGTGGGTGCCGGTTATATTGAGCGCTCGGGCGAACAATATCTGGTGCGGGTGCCGGGGCAAGCAGAATCAATGGATGACCTGAAGCGGATCATTGTTGCTCAACGACACGGCGTTTCTATTCGGCTGACAGATATTGCCGACATACTGATGGGAGAAGAGCTACGCACGGGGGCCGCAACACAGAGCGGACATGAGGTTGTTCTTGGTACAGTCTTCATGTTGATCGGTGAGAACAGCCGTATCGTGTCCAAAGCTGTCGACGCCAAAATACAGGAGATTAATAAAACCCTACCCAAAGGGGTCGTTGTACGCACCGCATACAGCAGGACAGTGCTGGTAGACAAAACTATTGATACTGTTGCCAAGAACCTTGTGGAAGGCGCACTGCTTGTTATCGTCATTCTTCTGCTTATGCTCGGCAATATCCGCGCGGCAATCATTACAGCCATGGTAATCCCGCTTTCCATGCTGATGACGATCACCGGCATGGTTGAGAACCGCATCTCGGGCAACTTGATGAGCCTTGGTGCGCTCGATTTTGGCCTGATTGTCGATGGTGCCGTGATCATCGTCGAAAACTGCCTCAGACGTTTTGCCGGAGAGCAACAACGGCTGGGCAGGCTACTTGATAAACAAGAGCGTTTAAATCTAGCGGCCACAGCCACAAGCGAAGTCATCAAACCCAGCCTATTCGGGGTATTGATCATTGCCGTGGTCTATGTTCCGATCTTTGCCTTAACCGGTGTTGAAGGTAAAATGTTCCATCCAATGGCCTTTACTGTTGTGTTGGCGATTTTAAGCGCCCTGGTTCTTTCGATCAGTTTTGTTCCAGCGGCGGTAGCAACCTTCGTAAAAGGCAAGGTTAATGAGAAAGAAAGTGCCATTGTGCGCGGAGCAAAGGCACTTTACGAGCCTCTTTTGACTGTGCTTTTAAAAGGACGGTTACTGGTTATTGCTTTTGCGCTCAGCCTGCTAGCGGGTAGCGGATATCTTGCGTCAAAAATGGGTACGGAATTCATCCCCAATTTGGATGAAGGAGACATTGCCATGCATGCGCTGCGTATTCCTGGCACGAGCTTAAGCCAGGCCATTGATATGCAGCTTATTCTTGAGGAACGGCTTCGCGGCTTCGCTGAAGTCGACAAGATTGTCAGTAAAATCGGCACTGCCGATGTGGCAACCGACCCAATGCCACCAAACGTTGCCGATACTTTCATTTTTATCAAAGAGCGCAGTGAATGGCCCGACCCTTTAAAAACCAAAAGGCAGCTGGTGGAGGAAATCAAAGCTGTCATGTTAACATACCCGGGCAACAAGTTTGAGTTCACGCAGCCCATTGAGATGCGCTTTAACGAGCTGATTTCCGGTGTTCGTGCCGATCTAGCGGTCAAGGTATTTGGAGACGATCTGGATACCCTCCTCGGTATTGCAAAACAGATCGAAACGGTCCTGGAAGGCATTCCGGGGGCTGCCGACATCCAGGTGGAACAGGCCACTGGCCTGCCTGTGCTTTCTGTGCAACCCAATCGGGAAGCGCTCGCGCGTTACGGCCTCAGCATGGCGGATGTTCAGGAAGTGGTTTCCGCCTCGGTTGGGGGGTATGTAGCCGGACAGATTTTTGAGGGCGACCGACGCTTCGATATCGTCGTACGGCTGCCTGATGATTTGCGAGAAAATATGAATGCCATTGGTCGGCTGCCGATCCCTCTGCCGGATAATATACGGGACGAAGACGAAGATGCTCTCTCCTCGGTACCACTTTCCGAATTAGCGGTGCTTGAGGTAACAATCGGTCCAAACCAGATCAGCCGGGAAAACGGCAAGCGCCGCGTTGTTGTTACCGCCAATGTGCGGGGTCGCGACCTTGGCAGTTTTGTAAAGGACATTCAAAAGGCGGTGGGTGACAATGTGGTGGTGGCCCCGGGTTACTGGATCTCCTACGGCGGCACGTTTGAACAGTTGATTTCTGCGAGCGAACGCCTTCGATTGGTGGTACCAGCCGCTTTGCTGTTAATCTTCGGGCTTCTCTACACGCTATTTGGCTCCTCGCGGGATGTATGGATTGTCTCAAGTGGCATACCACTGGCTTTAACCGGCGGGGTTGTAGCCTTGTGGCTCAGGGACATTCCGTTCTCGATCTCCGCCGCTGTTGGCTTCATTGCACTCTCTGGTGTAGCTGTGCTCAACGGTGTCGTGATGATTTCCTTCATCAAGTCACTTCTGGAAGCCGGAAAGCCATTTCAAGAGGCAATTAAAGAGGGGGCCCTTTCCAGGCTCCGCCCTGTCTTGATGACGGCGCTGGTTGCCAGTCTTGGTTTTGTGCCCATGGCACTTAACGTGGGTATCGGCAGCGAGGTACAACGGCCACTAGCCACTGTTGTAATTGGGGGCATCATATCTTCAACGCTGCTCACATTGCTTGTACTGCCAGTGCTCTATAGTCTTTGGGGTAAGAAGGCCGCAAAAAAAGCTTCTAAACCGGTCATCGTCGCCGGAGAGTAAAGGTTGCGCGCGTGCTACATGGGTGCGCGCGCATCAACGTAACCTTTGTCGTTGCCCATACCGGGATAGCCAAAGCCATCCTCAAACAGATAGTGGGCGGCCAGTTCAGATAAGATTTGTATTCGCTTGCGGTTGCCATCCCCCTAGATACGGGCAACAGCGATCTTTGGATAAACTACGGCGACTGTGTTCGAGTGTGTTCCGAAGCTCATGCAATCGCTCCAGCATTGTTTTTAACACAGGGGGACATGAGCCCAATAAGCGCACATAAAAATTGCATAAACTGCGGTAAGGGCATCGTCATCTGGAACCAAAATAGGGTTGAATTTTCTCGTCACCTCAGCCGACAAAAGACGCCTCATTCAGAACTCTTTCATAAAATTTTCCCAATAGGGGAAAAGCCTTTCCCCTGACCTCAGCCAGCGCAAATACGCTGTCTTCGCTACCCCTTTCCAGCGGGGACACCCCGCAACACCCCGTGTGACTTCCTACGTTCGACATGACGACCCCTAGCGGTCATCGCAGTGCCTGCGATGTCTCTTTTTTGGGTCTTTCCCACGGCGGAGCGGGCTTCACCTCCCTTGTAGGGGCAAGCGGCCCTCCAGCAACCGTCAAGGGCCGACAAGGTTCGATAAAACACTAACCCGTAACCCAGACAATTGCAGCAGTTCCTGATGCTTGCCCCTCCGAGGAGGTTTCAAGAAGCCCCCTCCGCAGGGGGAAAGAACGGCGGTTTTTTTGGACGGAGGGTTAGGCTATGTCAAAGGTAAACAGGAAACAGCAATACCAGAAAGGGAAAAACGGGCCAGACCCTAGTCAAGCGGGCAACCCCAAGCTAGCTGTTTACCAAGAGGTGACGGGCCGGATTATCGCTGAACTGGAAGCCGGACGGGTGCCGTGGGTTCAACCGTGGGGAAATTCCCTGCACGGGGCAAGCGTGGGCTTGCCGGTCAATGCCCAAACAGGCAAGACCTATAGCGGCATCAATATTTTACTGCTTTGGGGTCAAGTGCTGGAGCGCGATTTCGCGGCACAAAGCTGGCTCACGTACAAGCAAGCCCAAACGCTCGGCGGCAATGTGCGCAAGGGCGAGACATCAACATCCATTGTCTATGCCGACAGCTTCACCCCCAAGGGTGAACGAAAAGCTGCAAGAGAAGAAAACCGCGACCCACAGCGCATCCCGTTCCTCAAGCGCTACCGGGTTTTCAATATCGATCAATGCGACGGCCTGCCCCGCGACCTCTACGCCCAAGCGCCCGACCTGCCCCAATGCGAGCAACTGCCCATCGCTGAAAAGCTGATCAAGGCAACCGGCGCAGATTTTCGCATTGGCGGTAACCGTGCCTTTTACGTGCCGGGAAAGGACTATATCCAAGTGCCGCCGCAGCCGCTTTTCCACGCCCAAATCGACTATTACCGCACCTGTTTTCACGAATTGGGCCACTGGACCGGGGCCAAGCACCGGCTTGAGACCGCCTATTCCCCCTATAACCTGAATAACGTTAACCTGCAGGTCCGGGTCGCCGGTCGCTGCCCCGCTACCCGAAGGGGCGATAGCAGGTGGATAGCGGGGTGCCTCGGGGCGTGCCAGGTCTTCAAGCTCATTAGCGGGCTTAATATCCTTCTCTGTTATCAGCTTTTTCTGTTCAGGCAGTTTCGCAGCTGGCGGCTGGTGTGTTTGATCCAGTCGCTTGATCAAATCACCCACCAGCTGCTCCAGATCGCCCATACGCGCGTTAATGGCATCGGTTTCGCCGCGCACACTCTCGCGTAGCGTGTCCTCCATCAGGTCGGACGTGATCGTCAGCGATTCGGATGTCTTGGCGCTTCGTTCCTTGGAGGCATCTTGTTTGTCGCCGGAGTTGACAGAAAACCAAAAAACAAGGAAGGCAAAAACCATGATTGATACCATGATTAGCCACTGTTTTTTCTTCGATGGCAGAGAGGCGTATTTTTCTTTGAGATTGGCTGCCAGCGTCACGGCTTCTCTCCCCGGTAGACAAGAACTACCCGGCCTACCTCCCCCGCTTGCAGATTGAGCCGGTCAAAGGTAACTGCATAAATTGACGCCCCGAAAAAGGGCTTGAGGAAATCGCGCTCAGCCAGAGCAACGTCGCTTCTTGCTCGCAGCAAATATTCGCGCGCGCTATAGCCGGTGCCAACAGCCGTGACTTCCTTAACCAGCCGCACATCAACGCGCTTCAGAACATGCTGATTGTAGGGCTCAGCTGATGGTTTTGTTGTAAAGGAGGCGGGAATATCATCTTTCAAGATGCTGAGCGTCATTGTCACTGCCCGCTCTTCTTCTGAAAGCGCTTTAAACGTCATGCGATTGGCGTTGGCGTCCTGGCTAGAACCTGGCACCAAATAGACGGTTTGTGCCGCGATATCACCGGGAGCGGAAAGCAGCGTGTAGGTGACACCCGCACACTGGAAGTAAAATTCTGAGCGAATATTGACGTATTTTTGGTCTTCACCGAAGCGCTCAATCTGAAACTTGATGAAAGCCTCATTGCCGCTACCATCAACGATAGCCCCCTTCTCCTCTGAGAAACGGTAGCCACCAATTTGACCAGCGACGCAAACTATACGGTTGGTATCACGGTTCGACAGGATCACCGTAGTGGGGCTGTCCGGAAGAACCGTCTGGTGCGGCGCATTGGCCTGCCGCGCACTGGTCTGCTGAAGACTTTGCGCCGAACTTGCAGCTGCGAACCCAAACGGTAGACTAAGTGCCACCATCAGCTTAAAGGAATGGCTACCTGCCAACTTGCTCATTGGAGACCTCCCCTTTGCGCTGGAATTTAATGTCAGTGAGCCAGAAACGACCTTCTTCAACCAGATAGTCGAGACGGTAGAAGCCGCTGTCTGTTGTCCTGCTTTTACCGACAAACCGTTCCCGGCGAACCGGGATCTGGATCACGCCTTCACCAAACCCAAACTCTTCGTCGTAGCGGATATAAGTGGCGAAGGAGATTTCGCGGAAGTCCTTGAGGCGGCTAACCTCGCGGCGAAATACCTGCCGTTTTTCTGCGTGTATCTTGGGGTGGACAAGCTTCAACACCTCATCCAGTTGGAACTCAATACCGCTCGTGGTGTAGGTGCCAACCAGTTGGATGACATTGCGCGAGATCGCAACCAGATAGGCTTCAGACGGTTTGTCACCAACAAGATAGAGATGCTCAACACCCTGCCCGAACGGCACAACGATTGTCTTTTGCTGATCCATGACAGCCAAAACCAGATAACCCAGAGCCATCGAAGCGGCGAGCACACAAACAGATAGGAAGCGAAGAACACGGTTTTCTGCCCAGATGTTGGATGTTGCGTCGGTAAACCGTTTGACGAAAGGTGGATACGGCACTTCATTGGTTGGCGTAATTGGATCGTAAGCTTTGTATGACGTTTGCTCATTCACGGAATTTCTCCGCGACGGCAACCGCGTATCCGCACAGTTTGCCGAACCCGGCACGGTAAAAAAGATGACCGATATAGCCGCGTGGCTTGGAGCGTTTGAACGGAACGAAGAGCGCCGCCGCGCCGAGAAAATAGAAAAATGAATATCCCTTGAAAAAAAGAGAGAGGACATAGGCCAGGAAAACCACAGCAAATTCTTGATCCTCAAGGCCAATGAACTTGGTGGGTTTATGAAGAAACTGCGGCATCCGTTCCATATATCCTCTCCAAGGTGCAGGGGGTGTTAGATTAAAAAACCAACGGTAGTGACGATATCTTCCCCCGCGACCATCGCCGTTGTGCCAGCGAAACCGCCGCCCATGGCCCACCAGTTACGGTTGGCAATGCCGAAGATGCCGAAGACCACGCTTGCGACCGCGATCATCGCGCCGATGGGGCCTTCAATGCCGTCGTTGACGATAACGTCGTAAATCTCGAACGCGAGATCACCGGATGTGGGTGCAGTGAAAGCAAACACCGGCGCCGATGCGACCACCACAAGCGCTATGAGTGCAGCACGGTCCAGGGTTTTGAGAATAGTACCACCTGCGCGGATACTGGCTGGCTCTGACACCGCGGGGTGAAACGGATTGCTCCAAATACTCATTGGTCTTCTCCTGTTGGGGTTTCATGAGAGCTTGCAGCGAGCAGATACTCACGGATTTTCACCTGATCGAAGCCTCGGATGCGTTCGCCGTCAGCGAACAGGGTTGGGGTGGAAGAAACGCCCGCCGCTTGCGTAATCTGGATATGCTGTTGCACACGGGCATTGCCGTCTTCGCAGCGCAGCAATTGCCCTGGGATTTTGCGGTTATACACATCCGCAAATGCTCGCTCAGGATCGTCGGAGCATAAAATATGCTCGGCAAGGTCCTGTGATTGGCGCGAATGCCCCACGGCGAAAATGATCTGGCGGCGCACAGCAAGCGCGCGCCCTTCATTGTCGAACCAGCCGTGCAAGCGCTGGCACCAGCCGCAGAGAGGATTGGAATATTCGGTGAGCAGCGGTGCGCCTTTTGGGCCGAACTCAAGCGCAACACTCAAATCCAAATCCTTGAGCCGTTCAGCGACTGCAGCAGCGACGGCGACTTGTGACAAGTTCTCGCCGCGATCATTATACATTTCGCCGAAGATCAAAACGCTGGCGTCCGGCGAATAATAGACGATGTTGCCACCAGTATCGATTTCATAGAGGCCGCCAACAGCTGATGGTTTGATCGAATAGAACTGAAAATTTGAGAAGTTCGACTTGAGCAACTGCTCGGCCTGGGCTTGTATATGGTCTATGCCAGAGTCGGTATTTTGGTCGGTCTTCTGCTCGGTTTTCTGGGTGGTAATTTGAGCGGTACTTTGGGCGGCGTTTTCGTCTTCGGCCCACAACGGGAGGCCGTAAGCGCTCAGCATCAACGCGGCGGCGATGCCCAATTTTACTATTCGGTGGATAATCATAGGTCATTCTCCAATGGCGATCGCACGCAACGATCAACAGCCGCCCGGCGGCAATGAACACCTTTTGGGAGAGAGGTTTTTAAGCCGATGGCTTTTGAAACGAGGTCAAAATCACATGACCGCTTCCCCCGTCAGGTCGCACCATTAGGGTTCCGCCGAATGTCGAAATTTCAAAGGAAAAACGATTAAGAGGGTGGCATGCCACCCTCTTAATTTTTTGTGTCGCCAATCCTATAATATTGAATTGACACTATTTTTCTACGGCTGCTTCACATTGAATTCATGGCAAAATTATTTCTGTTTATGCATCAATTATGTATATTTTTTTAACTCGCTTAAAACTGGTCACATGAATCAGCTGATTTTTAAGATATGTTGAGTGCCGTAACAAAACTTCATGATTACGCCATTCATTCCTATGTAGAATATGGTTGAATTTAATACAACTCAGGGTATAATAAACGGAGCTTAAGGGGGCTCGGGTAAAGATAGACAAAAGATGCTTGTCGGTTTTTCACCTGACTAATAGGAACTAATTCTGCCAGTGTCGAAGCGGGGCAACGCAATAGGTCTTTCGCACGACTAAGGTGGGGGACGGGACATGGAACCATCTTTTTGTATCGCCATCAAAACGATGCGTGAGCGTAAAGGCTTGCTACAGAAATACGTGGGCTGGACCTCTGGTCTTGGGCCCGTGCGCTACAACCAAATCGAAAACGGCAAGCCGCCAACAGACGGCGAGCTTGCCGAAATTGCCCGTGCCATGGGCACCGATCCGCCGTCAATGGCAATATTTTGGGGCGAATTGATGCGCGAAAACACAGGAAGCACTTCCAAGTCTAATCGGTTGGTATCTTGAAATCTATTGACCAATCTGATCGTTCATAAACGACGATAATCTGGTCGTCACTATCGGTCATGCGCACACCGCGAAGCGCCAGGGCGCTTTCTACTTTCTTCAAATACATTTCACAAGTTGTTATATCCAGCTCACAGTAGGTATCGAGAATTTTTGAAAGATGACCCTGCGACACATCAATCTCTTTCGCAATGTCCGATACGCGTAGACCAAGAGATTTAATTGCACCCTTGAGTACCCATCCTTTTTGGGCGCACTGAAGCCTCAAATAATGGTTATCCGCCATTCTTTGCCGGCGCGGTGCGTCCGCATTGCCGGTTTCAGTATGGTGCTTGGAATTACCCATAGCCCCTCCGTCTAATTGTAGTCACACAATAAAGTTTCATACTAAGCCGGACTGTAAATCGCAGTAGTGCTAAGCTGGTTATTATTGTTGGCAGTTAAAGTGTCATACTATTAGAGCGCAGCTAACCTGCTTTCGCTCTAATCAATACAATAAAGTATCATACTGTCTCTGTTATCAATGCAAGTTGAATCACCGCAGTACCACCAAAGGTGAAGGACAGCCTTCCCACAGCAAAGCAGACCTTCAGATGTTCCGTCGAACCGTCTTCTGCTGACCCAAAGTAGACATTTTGGGTAAAGGCGAATATTGGCTGGGGGTTGAAAAAGGGACAACCCATAGCGTAGCGTTAGCCGGAGATTATGGGAGGAATTCGGATGCATATACGGCTTGGAGTGGCGCTAATGGGGCTGGCGTTAGCAGGTCCGGTTTATGCTCAATCTGACCTTGAGGTGGGTTTTTCTGGAGCCGTTCGCGGCTGCGAAGAGTGGATCCTCAATCCGGCGAGTTGGATAGATGGCATGGATCCTTTCATCTCCGCGACTGGCCTTGGCCGTCAGATGGGGCTGGTTGAATCGGTGAATGAAGCGTCACTCCCTCCGAGAGAGCTTCGGGTCGCAAACCGCTACTGGCGCATCAATTCCGCCAAGGAAGCCAATTATAGAGAGTATAGCAAGAAGCACCGGGTTTAGGTTTGGTGTGGAACACATTGCACCCTCTTGGGCATGGGGATCGCCCGTTCACCATCTCCCCTCGATCCTCGACGCACCTCGACAGCGGTCCTGACAGCCAGCCCTCCTTAATGAAAATACCTGCTGTAACTTCGTCACGTCAGCCTTGCTCGTCTGCAGCCCCCTCCATCAGAACTTGGCCGGCGGCTACTTCATCATGGTTCAATTGAGCGCCTGCGGCCCAAATTCCGAACTTTTCAACAAATTCTTGATGAACCAGAAATGGATTTAAGCTCTCCCACCATCTCTGCGCCATATCATCATCGGCAATTGGCGCCGTAGAGTCGAAATAAAGGCAAAAGCTCCCCGCTGGGTTAATATGCCTTTCGGCGCAGAATGCGGCCTGTTCTTTTGCCGACGGAGCTGTAAATAGATCAATTTATCGAGCATTACAGCCATAACTGATATCATTTGAATCTGAAAAATTTGATACCTGCTGATGTATACTTCGGGCGGAGTCAATCAGCATTGAGCCAACGAGAAAAGTTATACGGATTCTTTCAGTTTTCCCTCTAATCCGTGGAGGATTTTATAGCAGGGCAACACTTTGGCTACGCTTGAGTTGGGTTCCCGGTTATCGCGGATTGCGTTAAAAAACTCACGATCTTGTAGCTCAATACCGTTCATTGAGACATCTACTGCCGAGACATCCACAGGTTCTTCGTGTCCATTCAAAAGGTCATCATATCGCGCGATATAAGTGCCCTTGTCGCCAATATAACGGAAAAAGGTGCCAAGTGGTCCTTCATTGTTAAAGGAGAGCGATAAAGTGAGCAGTTTTCCAGTGGTGGTTCTGAGCTGAATAGACATATCCATGGCTATGCCAAGCTCACCGTGAATAGGCCCCTGCATAATGTTTGCTTCAACCACATCTTCGCCTGTTTGGTACAGAAAAAGATCTACTGAATGTGCAGCATGGTGCCAGAGCAAATGGTCTGTCCAGCTACGAGGTTCCCCTTTTGCGTTCATATTCTGCCGGCGGAAAAAATAAGTTTGCACATCCATCTGTTGTACGGACAAATTGCCGGTAACAATTTTATTATGCACCCACTGATGTGAAGGGTTAAAGCGCCGGGTATGCCCAACCATACAAACCAGACCAGTTTCCATCTGAGTGTCCATCACCGCCTGAGCATCAGACCAATTGTTTGCCAACGGTATTTCTACCTGCACATGAACGCCAGCTTTCATGCACTGAATGGCCTGTGCGGCATGCATTTGCGTCGGTGTCGCTAGAATGGCAGCTTTAACCCCAGGCGCGGCCAAAGCCTCAGCCAAGTCTGTTGTAGCAAGGGAAATATTATAGGTTGTGGCAACCTTTTTAGTAGCTTCCAACTTACGCCCAACAACTGCAACAACTTCGATACCGTCAATGTTTTTGATAGCGTCCAGATGTTTGATGCCAAAGGCTCCAGCTCCGGCCAAGATAACTTTCATCGCTAAGTCCTTTTATGCTGAATTTTCTAATATGAGATGTCCAATAGCGGTATTTGAGCAAGGAACATGATAATGACGGTGACGAACATTCACTTGTTCACTGAGAGCCCCTCGCATCACTAGCCACATCACCATTTCGATGCCTTCTGATCCGGTTTCACGAAGATATTCCACATGATCAATACGAGCTGCGGTTTCCGGCCTTGTGATTAGATCATCCATAAACTGGTTGTCCCAGGCCTGATTGATAAGACCAGCCCTTGGGCCTTGCAGCTGATGGCTCATGCCGCCGGTGCCCCAAATTTGAACGTTGATATCAGCGTCAAAGCTTTCCACCGCTCGGCGTATTGCCTTGCCAATATTATAGCAGCGTTGGCCAGACGGCGGCGGGAACTGCACAACATTTACGGCAAACGGTATAACCTGACAGGGCCAAGCCTCGACTTGGCCGAAGAGCATTGAAAGCGGTACGGTAAGGCCGTGGTCAACGTCCATTTCATTGACAATGGTGAGGTCAAAGTCCTGTTGAATTACAGATTGAGCAATGTGCCACGCCAAATCAGGGCTACCCATTACATCGGGAACGGGCCTAGGGCCAAAACCTTCATCTGCAGGCTTAAACTTTTCACCTGTACCAATTGCGAAAGTCGGGATCAAATCTAAACTAAAGGCCGTTGCATGATCATTATATACTAGGAAAACCACATCCGGCTTTTCTTCAGCAACCCACTTCTTGGAGAATTCATAACCATCAAATATTGGTTTGAAATATTCAGATTGAGTGTCTCTAGTATCAACAGCGCGCCCCAAAAGGGGGACATGCGACGTCGCAACACCAGCCGAAATATGGGCCATTATCTATGCTCCTTATCGAGATTACTGCCCGTTGTATAGCGATTGCCATCAGGGGTACGCCCGCCAGCGTCCATCATTGCTTTATATGCATCTTCGCTTAGACCCGTCATGCGGGCAGCGGCATAGACGAAACTTTTACCCTCAGAAGAGAAAATTTTGGCAAGGAAATATATGTTACCGCCGAGCGCTAACATGCCGTTATAGTCACGTGCTAACACCGCCTGTTTCTGTTCGGAGGTCATCGTCCAATTGTCAAGGTAGGTGGTTTCATCAGCCTTAAAATGCTCGCGGTTGTCTGCATTCATAAGCGACATGCAAAATTGGTTGAGCCAATAACCTTTTCTTGACATATCTGCATCAAAGACGAAGGTGCCCGGGATGTCGGCATAAGGTTTGTTCAGGGCCATTATGAAATCTCCTCAGGCCAATAAAGACGCATAGGGTTGTCGATCAGTAGTTTGCGCTGCATTTCGGTACTTGTTGCAATGCGTGGGATCATATCCACAAGCCAGGCATCGTCTGGCATATGGCTTTTCAGGTTAGGGTGAGGCCAATCCGTGCCCCACAAGACACGGTCTGGGGCATGTGCAATCACAGCTTGGGCAAAGGGGACAAAATCGTCATATGTGGGTGAGCCAGAAAGCGACAAGCGCTCGGGGCATGTCACTTTTGAATAAACATGAGGAGATGTCATAAGGTCGAGAAACTGTTTGAACGCAGAACTTTCCGAAGACCCAGTCACATCTGGGCGCCCCATATGGTCAATAACAACCGGAATCGACATGTCGGCAATAAAGTTGAATAGTTCAGGTAAGTCAGTGGCTTCGAAATAAATAACGATATGCCAGCCAAAAGGTTTAATCCTGTCAACCAGCTTTAAAAGCACGTCTTGTGGCACAGGGTCCACCAAGCGCCTGACGAAATTAAACCTCACTCCTTTAATGCCGCCAGCGTCAAGTCCGGTCAATTCTTCGTCAGTGATTGAGGGTTTAACGGAAGCTACGCCTTTGGCGCGTCCACCTGAATGGGTAATAGCATCCAGAATTGCACTATTATCTGTGCCATGACATGTAGCCTGTACGAGAACATTTCTAGAAAAACCAAGCTTATCTCTTAATGCCCAAAGTATATCTTTTCCTGCGTCACAGGGTGTATATTTTCGCTCAGGCGCATAAGGGAACTGAGGTCCCGGACCAAATACATGACAGTGCGCATCTACCGCGCCGTGGGGCACCTTGAAATGTGGTTTTGTCGGAGCGGGGTGAAAATCGAGCCATCCCAGTGTTTTTTTGCCATCAACACACGAGTTCATAGCCCCCTCGCTTTCAAAAGTCGGTCGAGGCGCGGATAAACTCGACGTGCGTTCCCTTCGAAAACAAGCGCCTTGTTGGCAGCCGAGATATCAAGAGCGTCTACATACCGTTTGGTGTCGTCGAAATAGTGCCCGGTTTGGGGATCAATGCCCCGCACTGCGCCGACCATTTCCGAGCCAAACAAAATATTTTCGACATTAATTACGTCGAAAAGCAGGTCAATTCCGGGCTGATGGTAAACGCAGGTATCAAAATAGATATTCTTCATCAAATGCTCGTTCAGTGCCGGTTTTGCCAGCATGTCGGCTAGGCCACGATAACGGCCCCAATGATAAGGCACTGCCCCGCCCCCATGCGGAATGATGAATTTCAAATCGGGGAAATCACGAAATAGGTTTCCTTGCAAAAATTGCATGAAGGCATTTGTATCCGCCGCAATATAATATGAACCCGTAGCGTGAAAGGCCGGATTACATGAGCCCGACACATGCACCATGGCGGGAACTTCCAGTTCCACCATTTTTTCATAAAGAGGATACCAATAGCGATCTGTGAGCGGAGGGGCTGTCCAGTGGCCGCCTGATGGGTCGGGATTCAAGTTGCATCCAATAAAACCCAGCTCATTCACGCACCGATCAAGTTCAACAATGGCATCATCCAAAGAAACTTCCGGGCGCTGCGGCAACATACAAACGCCAACAAAATGTTCAGGGTAAAGCTCCGTTACCCTGTGAATAAGATTGTTACAGGCAAGCGACCAGTTTCGTGACGTCTCACGATCCCCAACATGTGGTTCCATACGCGATGCACGCGGAGAAAAAATTGTCATATCCGCGCCGCGTTCTCTCAGCAACTTCAATTGATTGTTTTCAATAATATCCTGAATTTCATCATCAGCCATTTCCGGCTGTATTGGCCGGGACAGGAGCGGGTTTTCAAGACAAGCCAATTGAGCATCACGAAAATTGATATGCGCTTTTGGCACCAAAGTTTGGTGTCCATGACAGTCTATAATCATTAGGCAGCCCCTTCTGGTCGGAGGTGCGCGACCGCGCACAGCGCATCAAGCCGGTCTTCCAAAGTTTTTATGGTTAGTAGTGAGGCATGGTCTTTGGCCCAGCTTTGCCGGGCTACAGTTGCGATGCTCATTGAAGGGATAAGCCCTGTTTCAGAGACAGTTACGGCAGCTTCGCGCATTTCTTCTGCCCGGCGCTTGCCATGTTCCAGCGTGCGCCCAATCATATAATGAGAAAGATCGCGCCAGTTAGGCCCGGGGAAAAGGTCGTCGAGAGATGCCAAAACGGCGTCCGCCACTCCGTAAGACTGGGCAGTTATCAGGGCTTCCAAAAGCAGCGCCTCTATACCTTTTACCATTATGGATCTGCACATTTTGGTGGCAGAGGCTTTGCCAAATTCGCCTGAAAAAACCCGAAGATTATTCAGTCCCAGGGCAGCCCCAACGGACATGAACTCTTTCGCATGGGGACCGCCCAGCAAAATGGGAACATCGAGACGTTTGTCCGGTACAGGGCTCATTACGGCGGCTTCAACATAGCGCCCGCCACCTGCACCAATCATTTGTGCGGCCTCACATTTTGCGCCAGGCGACGCGGAATTCATGTCAACAACCCAGGCTCCAGCCTTTAGGCTGGGTGCAATCGAGCGAACCGCATTTACAGTTTGTTCCGCAGTGACAACTGAAAATATGATATCTGACGCTGCCCCCAGCTCCTGCGCCGAGACTCCCAAAATATGGCTTGTATCCATGAGGGCATGGCTCGCATCGCTATTTATGTTTTCGAACTGAGGGTCGCACGCAACTACAGCCATACTGTTTTTGCCAAGATCATCCCCTAAAATTCTACCGAACTCCCCAAAGCCCAGCAAACCTATGTTCTTTACTCTGTTCATGGGTTGGCCCCAGTGGAGAGATCAACATAAACCTCACCAGCCATTAGTTTTCTTGCCGTTCGAATAAGCGCTGCATATGTGACCGTAGGCGGGGTTAGTGTCGTGTCTAATTTAAGGTCGACTGAGAATGATCCTGTGGGGTGTTCGATGTTCGCCCTGTACTGATTTCCAATCGCAGCAGGTACTTGAGCAATACCGTCCGCCACCGACCTCGGCAACAAACAGCCTGTGGCAACACTGACGGCACCCAATACGCCGATGGCCTGATGAACGCGGTGTGGGATGAAGGTTTGGGTCATAATGGAACCGCCGTTTATGGGCGGGGAAAGCAGACAGAGTTTTGGTACCGTTTTTTTCGTGACATCGCCCAAGTTCATTCTTGGTGCGATAGCGAGGCGAATTTGCTCGATACGAGCCTTTAAGCTTGCATCCTTTTCAAGATCGCTTGGTATTTCTCGTCCTGTTTTGCCAAAGTCAGCTGCCCGCATAAGAACAACTGGCATGCCATTGTCGATGCAAGTAACCTCGACACCGTTCACACAATCTATGACATTCCCTGTAGGCAATAGAGCGCCGGTTGTGGCACCGGTTATACCCAGGAAACTGATAGGGATGGCGGCAGCGGACCCTGGTACACCACTAATTTGACAGTCGCCTTCATAACATACTAAGCTGTCCGGTGTAGACACATCAGCAACAGCGACGCTACCGCTATTGACCATATGGATACGAACCTGCGTGGTTTCTCCTGATGCTTGGACTAGGCCATTTTCAATGGCCCAAGGCCCTACACCAGCAAGCATATTACCACAGTTCTGACTGTCGCTGACTTCGGCCTTGTCTACTGCAATTTGTAGAAACAAATAGTCTACGTCTGCGTCGGGCCTATGGGAGGGGGACACAATGGCAACCTTACTGGTCAGAGGATGCCCTCCGCCGACACCGTCAATTTGGCGGATGTCGGGAGACCCCATTGCAGCGAGCAACACTCTGTCGCGGACGGTTGGTTCGCTTGGCAAGTCAGACGCAGAAAAGAAGAGACCCTTAGAAGTCCCGCCGCGCATCAGTGTGGTTGAAATGGCCCGCAACATAGATCAACCAAACTCTGATTGTTTGACATAGCGAAGGCCTTTTTCAGCTAGGCTATTTCGCATGTCATAAACATCAAGGCCCAATTCGCCTGCCTCGAAGCGTACTCGTTTTTCGGCTTCATTTTTCTCGCGGGCAATCGCTTTTTCCAGCACGGCGGGCGTCTCTGTACGGCTGACGCATACTACGCCGTCATCGTCCGCAACAATGAGGTCCCCAGGGCAAATATGCTGGCCAGCGCATACTACTGGCACATTCACGTTTCCCAACGTCTCTTTAACCGTACCCTGGCTATAAACAGCCTTTGACCAAACGGGGAACTGCATATGAGTTAAATCTGATATATCGCGCACGCCAGCATCGATGATCAGTCCTCGTACGCCGCGTGCCTTCAAAGATGTAGCCAATAAGTCGCCAAAATAGCCATCTTCACACGGGCTTGTGGGGCTAACCACAAGAATGTCTCCTTCTTGGCATTGTTCGACTGCCACATGTATCGACCAATTGTCGCCCGGTGCCACTTCGCAGGTTACTGCCGTGCCTACTATATGGGCTGGCCGGTATATAGGCCGTATATCAGAGGACAGCAGACCAGTGCGCCCTGCCGCCTCATGCACAGTTGCTACGCTGTACCGAGAGATAGCATCGCAAATTTCAGGTGCCACACGGGCAATGTCAGTAACAACGATGGGCATTTTGTTTCTCAATTGATTGTACAAATTTGAATTTAAGTGGCTTCTGTAATCCAAGCTAATCACCGGCAAAAATGGTGGCTAAAGGGGTAGTCCAACATAGTTTTCCGCAACCACCTTCTGACCTGTTGGCGAATTTGTCAGATACTCTAATTCTGCTTCTTTCATGCGCTGATCAAAGGGTGAGTTATCAAAGCGGTGCGTGAGGTTGGTAATCCACCATGAGAAACGCTCGGCTTGCCAAGTTCGTGCGAGGGCTTTGCGAGAATATTCATCAAGTGCGGCATCATCATTGTCTTTGAAAAAAGAAATAACCGCATTGCTTAGGTAATGAATATCCGACGCAGCCAAATTTAACCCTTTCGCCCCGGTGGGCGGAACAATGTGGGCTGCGTCTCCGGCAAGAAATAACCGCCCGAAACGAAGAGGTTCGGCTACAAAGCTTCGTAGCGGCGCAATGCTCTTCTCCAAACTTGGTCCTGTTTCCAGTGTTTCAGCAAGTTCGGAGGGTAGTCGCCTCCGAAACTCATCCCAGAAAGCAT
>JAJFIU010000055.1 GCA_021774695.1 Alphaproteobacteria bacterium
AGACGGTATTGGCATTTACCGAAACAAACGGCTTAGATTGTTCCGAAAAATTAGGTACCTGCGCGTGTATAGCGAACGAAATGGCTGCTGCGGTTATTATACCGAAGAATTTGATGCTATTTTTCATGTTAGTTGCCCAGCTATTGCGATGTAACGCTCACAGCGCACACCTGATTCCCACCAGTTTTATGCTGGCGAAAGCAAGTCGTTGGGTCAAGAGGAGTTCACCAGATCAATTTAATGTGACGGAAGGCTGGATTTGAGAGAAAGCTTTCGATCACTATTGATCTAGTCCAGCCCAGTCGTAAAAGCTTACTACCTCACCGTTGCGCTCACAATCTGGCGCAGCTAACTCAACGAATAGTTCTGCAATCTCTTCTGGTGCAGGAAGGTCGTCGGGATTTTCACCAGGAACTGCCTTTGCGCGCATACTGGTGCGTATTGGCCCCGGGTTGATCACGTTGACATTTATATCAGTAATTTTATTTTCATTTGAATAGGTTAGGGCAATATTTTCAACTGCAGCCTTAGACATCATATAGCCACCCCAATAAGCTTTGTCTTTGCCGTTGTTACCAGAGGACACAATGATAACCCGGCCTGCATCGCTTGCTTTTAATAGAGGGTCAAGTGTCCTGATAAAGCGCCAATTGGCAGTTACATTAATGTCGAGAAGCTCTTGAAAGTCTTTAACACTAATATGTCCCAGTGGTGACAAGGGCCCCAAAATTGCAGCATTACCGACAAAAATGTCGAGTTTACCCCACCGTTCGTGAATGGAAGCCCCCAAGCGATCAATGGCGTTACCATCTTTAAGATCAAAAGGAACAAGTGTGCAATTTTGTCCCAGAGCCCTTATTTCGTCGTCAAGGCTTTCCAGTGCGGCCTGCGAGCGTGGACGGGCAACGGCAATGATATCAGCACCTTCAGCTGCCAAAGCCAGAGCTACAGCACGTCCTATGCCGCGTGACGCGCCGGTTACAAGGGCAAGCCGTCCTTCAAGTCGTTTAGTCATCTGGGGCTCCGGTTACGCGCGCAGCGGCGTTATCATGTCAAGCTGGCGCGACTGTTGGTCTTCGTCAGACTTGTCCGTTAAAAAAGTGGGATACTCGCCGGTAAAGCAGGCATCGCAGTGCGACGGCGCTTCAGCGTCACGGCCTTCAGGGTGGTTAACCGCCCGGTATAGGCCGTCTATCGAGACAAACGAAAGACTGTCTGCATCAATATGCTTGCGCATTTCTTCCAAATCCATTCGTGCTGCCAATAGCTTTTTACGCTCGGGTGTATCGACACCGTAAAAGCAGCTATGGGCTGTGGGGGGAGAGGCAATCCGCATATGAACCTCGGTTGCACCAGCTTCGCGCATCATGGTCACGATTTTCATAGAAGTTGTGCCGCGAACAATAGAATCGTCCACCAGAATAATACTTTTGCCTTCAATGTTTCTGCGGTTTGCATTGAGTTTAAGCTTAACACCCAAATTTCGAATTTGATCGTTTGGCTCAATGAACGTACGACCAACATAATGGTTTCTGATAATGCCAAGCTCGAACGGTATGCCCGATTCTTGGGCATAGCCAATAGCTGCAGGCGTACCTGAGTCTGGTACCGGAATAACAATATCTGCAATGACAGGGTGTTCGCGCGCCAGTTCAGCACCGATGTTTTTACGCACTTCGTACACGCTCATATTGTCGGTAAAACTGTCGGGCCTCGAAAAATAGACATGCTCAAAGATACAGGGCCGTGGCTTTTCCTCTGGGAAGGGTTTGGATGACTTCAGGCCTTCTTCAGTAATTACAACCAGTTCGCCTGGTTCAATATCACGGATGTATTCAGCCCCGATAATGTCCAGCGCGCAGGTTTCTGAACACATAATGTAAGATTTGTCCAACTTACCCAAAACTAGTGGTCGAACCCCTAGCGGGTCACGAACACCGATAAGTCCCTCTTTGGTCAATGCTACCAGAGAATAGGCGCCTTCAAGTTGACGCAGTGTATCGATAATGCGCTCCATAAGCGTCCGGTACCGGCTTGTAGCAATCAAATGGATGATAACTTCGGTATCAGAAGTGGATTGAAAAATTGAACCACGCTGAACCAGTGATTTTCTTACATGCGCCGCGTTGGTTATGTTGCCGTTGTGGGCAACCGCGAATCCGCCTGAAGCCAATTCGGCAAACAATGGCTGACAGTTGCGCAGAATTGTATCGCCGGTAGTGGAATAGCGAACATGACCAATGGCAGTATGCCCGGGCAGGTTATCAATAACCGCCTGATTGGTGAAATTGTCCGCAACATGGCCTAACACCCGCTTGGTATGAAACTCATTTCCGTCAAACGCTGTAATCCCAGCAGCTTCCTGGCCGCGGTGCTGCAGAGCATGAAGGCCAAGTGCTGTGTGCGCTGTGGAATCCTGAGTACCGTATATGCCGAATACGCCGCACTCCTCACGCAATTTATCATCGTCAAACGGATGCGAAAACGAAGGAGAGGTGTCGGTCATAGTGTCACCCTTTAGTCGCCACCTGATGTTGCACAGGCGGCGTTGCAAAACCCACTCATCCTATATCGTCATTGACGGCGGATGCCTAGAGCCAAGATAACTTTTTTATGAAATTTAGTCCCGGTTCTCAGGTGCCGTCGTCTTTCTCAACTTTTTCCAGAAGTTCATCGAGCTTTTCACGGTTTTCTTCCATGTATTTCGCCGCCTGTTCTTCAAGCGCATCATTAATAAACTGGCTCGACACAGCATCTGCGGCCCGTTTCAGGTATTCGTCCCCGAATTCACTGGGGTTATCGCCCAGCGCATCACCCGCTAAGGAGCTGAGCATCTCAGCCCCCCAGGCAACTAATGGTTTGGTTTGAGAGTTCGCAATCCATTCTGGTTCGTCGCCTGGTACCAGTTTGGTAAAGCCAAAATAGAGTGCGGAAACAAGTACCATCCCGCGTAGCAGGCCAAACAAAGCACCCAGTGAGCGATCCAAAAATCCCACCGGGCTGTTTTTGATGGCGCCGCCGATAAGCCCAGCGAGCCACTTCAGCAAAATCAGACCGCCAATGAACAAACCAGCGTAGGTTATGGTATCGGCTAGCCATTCTGGTTCAACATAGGGTCGAACATAGGGAACGATCAATTCGCCGGCAAAAACCACACCCAAAATTGTTGCGACCCAAGCCAGCAAACTTAAGGCTACAGTAGCAAAACCTCGTCCAAACGCCAAGATAACCGAAAGGCCAATGATGACCAAAACGGCAATATCAAACGCTGTAAGTGTTGTTGCATCCATGGCTCAGCATCCTTTATTCTTGGCAAGATCACTCATCAGGGAAAAAGTTGGTCACAAGGTCACCGATTCTGGCAACGGTTTGCATCTGCATTTTGTTGCGCCCCTGCTTTTTTCCTTTTGGCATAATAGCACGAGAAAAGCCTAATTTCGCGGCTTCTTTAAGGCGACCATCGGTTTGAGACACGCTTCGCACATCACCCGACAGGCTAATTTCGCCGAAAACCACAGTTTCATCGGGCAACGCTGTTTGCGAAAGGCTGGACATTAAAGCCGCAGCTACTGCCATATCGGCAGCCGGCTCTGAGATTTTAAGCCCACCTGCGACATTCAGATAAACATCACAGCCAGCCAAACCTAGACCAGCCCGCGCATCCAGTACAGCCAAGACCATTGCCAAACGGCCAGAATCCCATCCAACAACCGCACGCCTTGGGTTCGCTGCGGATGACCGCGCAACTAGTGCCTGAATTTCCACCAAAACCGGACGCGAGCCCTCAATGCCGGCAAATACACAAGAACCCGGTTCACGGGTGTTATGGTCAGCGAGAAACAGCTCAGACGGGTTAGTGACTTCTTTAAGCCCGAGACCGGTCATTTCAAACACACCGATTTCATCAGTGCCGCCGAATCGATTTTTTACGGCGCGCAATATCCGAAACTGATGACCTCGGTCGCCTTCAAAATACAGCACGGTATCAACCATATGCTCCAGAACACGCGGCCCAGCAATTTGGCCGTCTTTTGTAACATGACCTACCAAAATTACGACAACACCGCGCCGTTTGGCAAAACTGATCAATTCGTGGGCACAAACCCGAACCTGGCTAACCGTGCCGGGTGCTGATTCCACATGATCAGCAAACATCGTTTGGATGGAATCAATTACAACAGCTTTTGGTGCAATGCCTTCGTCCAACGTTGTTAAAACATTGCGAAGACTTGTCTCGCAACCCAATTTTAGTGGTGCGCCTTGCAGACCCAAACGGTTCGCCCGCATTTGTATCTGTGCCGTCGCCTCCTCACCGGAGATATAAACACAATCCTCGCCCTTAAGAGCCAGTGCGGCCATAGCCTGTAAAAGTAGCGTTGATTTACCGATGCCGGGATCACCACCAACCAGGATTGCACTGCCCGGTACAAATCCGCCACCAAGTGCTCGGTCAAGTTCGGAGATGCCAGAGAGCGTACGAGGGGCCTCAACGATGGGTTCATCCAACGACACCAACGATACGGATCTGCCTTTCTTTTGGCTAAGACCTTTAGGGGCGCCGGATACCGCAGCTGTGTGTTGGCTAATGGTGTTCCAACCGTTGCAGTCATCACATTTCCCCTGCCAGCGATTGTAAACCGCGCCGCATGTGCCACAAGCGAATGATTGTTGGGGTTTTGCCATCAGGGTTTCAGTAACTGCATTTCAATGGGTCCTTGAGCGCGACCATGAATAAATTGGTCCACATAGTCGTTGCCCGACGTATCTATCTCAGCTTTATCGCCTTCCCAAATGATCTTGCCTTGATACAGCATGGCGATGCGGTCAGCAATTTTGCGGGCACTGGCCATATCGTGAGTGATCGATAACGTGGTTGCGCCCAAGTCCCGCACACACTCCACAATCAGGTCATTGATAACATCGGCCATGATAGGATCCAGCCCGGTGGTTGGTTCGTCGAAGAAGATAATTTCTGGTTCACTGGCGATGGCGCGAGCAAGCCCCACTCGTTTCTGCATACCACCTGATAACTCCGAAGGTGACAAGTCACCAACATCAGGGGTTAGACCAACGCGGCGTAGTTTTTCAATCGCAATTTCGTGGGCATCTTTTTTGTTCATGCCTTTGCCCTGGATCAGTCCAAAGGCTACATTTTGCCACACGGGAATACTGTCAAACAGTGCAGCACCTTGAAACAACATACCTATTTTGGCTAAAATTGGTTTTCGTTGCCTGCTGGACAGGCTGGTCACCTCCGTGCCGTCAACTCTAATTAAACCAGTATCCGGTTTTAAAATGCCGAGAATACATTTCAGCGCAACAGATTTTCCAGTTCCTGAGCCGCCGATGATAACAAGTGACTTCCCCTTAGCGATGGACAGGTCAAAACCTTTCAGAACTTGTTTAGGTCCAAAAGACTTATGTACATTATCCATTTCAATCATGGGGTTAGTGTTTTTATCCTCTGTCATACCTGATCCCCAAAAACGATGACGGTGATAATCAGGTTGGCGAGCAAAATCATGATGAAGGCCGAAACAACAGCATTAGTGGTGGCTTTACCCACACCTTGCGCGCCCCCACGGCTGTTGTAACCATGATAGCTGCCCATAAGGGCGATAATGAAGCCAAACACCGCCGCTTTCACCATCGAAGAAACGATATCGGCCTTCTCGAGGAAGTCTGCGGTAACAGTTAAATATGTTCCGGCATTTAGTCCGAGTCGTTCGGTTCCGATTAAGAAGCCACCAAGAACACCGATTATATTAGCGACAAGTACAAGTAGGGGCAGGGTAAGCACCGCTGCTATTAGTCGCGGTACAACCAGATAATTGATCGGATCAGTTGAAAGGGTTGTAAGGGCGTCTATTTGCTCGGTAACCCGCATCGTACCTAATTCAGCTGCCATAGCAGACGACACACGTCCAGCAACCATCAAACCACCCAGCACCGGGCCAAGCTCGCGTACAATGGCGATAACAACAACACCGGGCACCACTGATTCTGCATTAAAGCGGCTGCCCCCCACAAAAATCTGCTGCGCTAGTGCAGCGCCAGTGAAGAGGGCAGTCAAACCAACTACAGGCAGACTGTTGTAGCCAATAAGCCACATTTGCTGAAGTGCCAGGCGCCAATAAATAGGCGGTCGCACAATATGGACAATGGCAATGCCCGCAAATCTCGAGAGCCGTCCAATCTCCGCCAGGGCATTTAAAAATACACGGCCGATTGTTGCTAAAGGGTTGGTCACGTATTAATCCACTTTGTTGCTATTATGTTCCTATAGCCTGAAACATGTTTAGCCGCCATTGATGGAAATGAAAAGTGGCTATTTCATGAGAAAGCCTAGCGACGTCGATATTTGGCACTACTTGCCCTGAAAAATAGCCGGTCGTTTCTGAAGAAACGCCATTACACCTTCAACGCAATCGTCGGAGCGACCAGCTTCACGCTGCATCTGCGATTCCTGATGCAACTGATCGGCATAACTATTTTTGAGTGATTGGGCAGCGAGTTGTCGAATAGCTCCCAGAGTCTTGGTTGGGCCATTCGCGAGCTGATTTGCCAGTTCTATACCGCGTTCGCTCAACATGTCGTCGTCCACGGCTTCAAAAATCAGTCCCCACTCTTGCGCCGTTTCAGCAGGCAATCGCTCACCTAGCATCATCAACGCCCTAGCGCGTGCTGCCCCCACAAGTCGTGGTAATATATAAGTGCTACCTGCATCCGGCACCAAACCAATATTAACAAAGGCTTGCAGAAAATAAGCGGATTTTGCGGCAATAACGATATCCGCTGATAGGGCAATGGACATACCAGCACCTGCCGCTACACCGTTAACAACCGACATCACCGGGATATTTAAGGCGGATATTTCCAACAAAATTGGATGATATGACTGGATCAGGGCCCTACCTAGGTCTCGGTCGGCATCATCGAAAGCATCCACTCCAAGATCAGCACCAGAACAAAAAGCGCGCCCGGCACCGGTGATCATCAGCCCCCGCACATTGCTGGACGGCTTTGCGATTTCGCGGATAGCACTTAACAAATCGTCAAGCATACCAGCAGATAACGCATTTAAGCTGTCGGGGCGGTTCAGCGTTATTGTTGCTAAACCGCCTTCAACGGTGAATAGAATATTGTCATAATCCGGCATGCAAACCTCCCTTTGATTAAAGCTAAATTAGGGTGCTTGCCTAAGCTGGCAAGGGGCGCCGGAAGAAGCAGCTATTATTTCTTCTCGTTGTCAGCGAATGGTCCAGCAAGAAAAGCTGGAACATGCGGGCCCATGCCAACAAACGGTTCTTTAGGCATGTCGTCCGGTGCCGTACCAGGGTGGCTGTCTCTGCGGCCACGTTGGGGCCGGGAATTTCTGGTGTTTTCAGGCTTACTTCCGCCGCGCGGCGCTCGTTCACTACGATTATGCTGCTTGCTCTCGCGTGGTTGTTTGGCTTCCTTGGGCTCTTTTGCCTCTTGCTTACTGGCTTTCGCGTCGTCCCTGGGTTGCTCCTGCACCTTTTCCGTTCGAGGTTTTGTCTCCTCTTTGGGTTCTGGCGTTTTTTCACGACTACTATCAGTTTTGGTAGAGGTCCGTTTTTCCCGCTCAAGGCTAAACTCTTCATCAAGCGGCAAGGGAATACCTGTCAGTTTCTCAATAGCTTCAATCAGGCGAACATCAAGCTTCGATTTTACAGCCAGTGTATAAGCTGTGCCCTTGCGACCAGCGCGGCCCGTACGTCCAATCCTGTGCACATAGTCATCCGGGTGACCCGGCACATCGAAGTTAAACACATGGCTAACGTCCGGCACATCAAGACCGCGAGCGGCCACATCGGAGGCAACTAACAACTGAATTTCATTTTCCTTGAATTGACGCAGCGTTTCCATCCGGTCGCGCTGTTCCATATCACCGTGCAACTGTCCAACGCTGAAGCCGTGGCTGCCAAGAGAGGTATAAACTTCTTTAACGTCGCGCTTGCGGTTACAGAAAATGATCGCGTTTTTAATTTCCTCGGTGCGTAACAATTGTCGCAGTGCTTTGCGTTTATCGCGCGGTCCCACCATTAAAAGATTCTGCTTAATCAAGGTTGGAGACGCCGCTGGGCGCGCAACTTCAATCTTTTTTGGGTCATCAAGGAATTTTTTAGTTAAACGGTGAATTGCAGGAGGCATAGTGGCCGAGAAAAACAGCGTTTGGTGTTTCTTGGTAATGCGCTCGCAAATTTTCTCAACATCAGGAATAAAACCC
>JAJFIU010000056.1 GCA_021774695.1 Alphaproteobacteria bacterium
TCGCGCATGATCTGCGAAAAACCCACGCCGCTGCGGTCACCGGGAATTTCAGTTGCCGCAAGCCAGCCGCCGTTGGCGAACTGAAACAGGTCGTCCTGCGGGCGAGTTGTGCGGTCAAGCGCCGAGAGCGGGTAGCCCCACGGCTCGATCACTGGTGTGCCTGCACCCGCGCTATCTGTTTCACCTGTATCTGTGTTTTCGCCGCTGCAAGCCGCCAACAATCCGGCTATTGCCATTGCTGTGAATGATAATCGGTGTGCCATGATACCTTTCCCCTTCGTCGAACTTTTTAATTCCCAACACCATTAATAGACCGCGCACGGGCGGTTGACCAGTATGACTTGCTGATACTTTAGTTGAGGTAGGGCTGAGACTGCGCTATGCATAGTTCAAGCAGGCCAACATAAGTTAACCCATTCTATTGGCTTGATTATTCAGAGTGTACTTACAGTTATTACTGAGCAGTTGACTGGGCAGCCGCCTGGGAAAATGCGGTTTCAACATGCGAAAGGCGTTGACCAATAGCGGTGCAAGTTCCGGCTGGCACATCGCGGCAACCAAGCCACGCATCTGTCAACTTGTTCAGGTGTTTCGCTGCTTTATCAAACCCGCCGGTTTCAATCTCGAGCAAGGCATAATCGGCCCGCGCATCAAAATGTTTGGGATTAAAGCGCATGGCTTTCCGGAAGTTGGCCTTGGCCCATTTTATCTCACCCTGCAGCGCCTGAGACAAGCCTTCCATATAATAAAGGACGGCGATCACTTCGAGCTCTTTTTGATCGGAAAAGCGCAGGTCAACCCGCACGCTGCCCATGTTGGATACGCCCTTAAACTGGCGCAGGACATCGGTGTTATAATTGGCCTGAAACTTCTCCAGCTTGCGCACACGCCGGAACTGTTTTTCGGCTGTCGCATAATCACCGGCGCTAAAAGCTGCAAAGCCCTTACCAATCCGCTTGGACATATGAAGCGGGCCATCAACGATAATTTCTTCATCGAAAACCCCTGTGTTTAACCGCTTTTCAGCGGCTTGAACGGCAGCTTCCTGAAGGCCGGTGTTGGCAGGGCTCGCGTGCAACGGTGTCAGCGCTAATGCTGAAAGACACCCTGTAGCAATGAGTAATGTGAACTTTTTCATAAGCAAAAACCTACCAAATTATCTTCGTGTTGTAAATACTATCAACAATTGGGTCTGTTTCAGATGTACCCATAGTTTGCATGTAACTCAGGGTTTGGTGCGTTCCAGACTAACCTACTCCGCGGGGATACCCTTGGATTCCTTTTCTTCATAATCCGCCAGTTCATCAGCCAAAGCCCCGGGCGAGCGGGTGAACTGTGCCAGCGCATCATAAAACACCGGAATGATAAATAGCGTAAAAAAGGTGGCAATCAACACACCGAAGAAAACCGTGACACCGATGGTGCTGCGGCTGTTGGCCCCTGCCCCGGTCGCCATCATCAAGGGAACTGCGCCCATAGCGGTGGACAATCCGGTCATCATGATTGGCCGCAAGCGCGTTACCGAGGAATTGATCACCGCATCGCGTACATTTTGCCCTTCATCGCGCAACTGGTTGGCAAACTCGACGATCAAAATACCGTTCTTTGCCGCAAGTCCGATCAACATGATTAGCCCCAACTGACTGTAAATATTGAGCGTACCACCCGCCATATAGAGGCCGAACAGACCGCCGAGCACCGCCAGTGGCACCGTTAACATGATAATGAACGGATGAATGAAGCTTTCAAACTGAGCGGCAAGCACCAAAAACACCACAATAAGCGCCAGAATAAAGATGAAAATCACATCACCACCAGCCTCTTTAAACTCGCGCGTGGCACCCTTGTAATCGATACTGGATACATCAGGCAGCACATCTCGGACCTTGTTTTCCATCCAGGTGGTGACATCGCCGATGGTATAACCCGGCGCCAAATTGCCGGAAATGGTTAAGGCGCGCACACGGTTGAAACGCCGCAAATCACCAGCACCTGAATCTTCCACAACTGAAACAAGATTAGATAGCGGGATAAGCTCGCCGGTTCGGTTTGACGCCACATGGATATTTTCCATATCGAGCGGTTGCCGCCGGTCCGACTTTTGGGCTTGCAGGATAACGTCGTATTCTTCGCCGCTGTCGACAAAAGTTGTCACGCGCCGTCCACCCATCATGGTTTCCAGCGTGCGGCCGATACTTTGGATCGAAACCCCGATGTCCGCTGCGCGGGCGCGGTCAATTTGCACTTTAAACTGGGGCTGGGTTTCCCGGTAGTCAGCGTCAACATTTACCAAGCCCGGATAATCCCCCAACTCTTCAAACATAACCTGCTTGAACCGGCCTAGGTCATCATAAGTGTCACCGCCAATCACGAACTGAAATGCTTCAGAACCGCCGCCGCGGCGTGTAAGGCCCGAGGATTCGATCGGTATTGCCATCGCGCCCGTCACATTCGTCAACAGTTTTGGTCGCAGTTCATTGAGAATTTGGGTTGAACTACGCTCTCTTTCATCCCAGGGGGTCAAAATTAAGAAACCAAAACCACCATTGCCATCAACACGAACCAATATCCTCTCAAGTTCGCCCTTTTCGATATAGGGCATTACTTGCTCTTCAATTTTACTTGCCTGGTTTTGCATAAATGCGTGGCTTGCACCCTCGGGGCCCCGGATACGCATGAACAGGGAGCCACGATCTTCTACTGGCGCCAACTCGGTTGGCACTTTTTCGAACAGGGCGAAAATTAGTAAAAAGCATGTCAAGAAACAGGCAGTAACCAACAGCTTGTTATTGATGCAGACGCGCAGAAATCGCCCGTAGCCACCCTGAATTTTAGCGAATTTCTTGTCAATAAACCTGGCAAAGGCGGGTTTTTTATTGCGACGACGTACAAGTTTTGAGCACATCATCGGCGTCAGCGTCAATGCCACCAGGCTGGAGAAAACCACTGCGGCGGTCATGGTGATTGCAAGTTCACCGAACAGTCGGCCCACGTTACCTGACAGGAAAAAGATCGGCACAAAAACGCCGATCAAAACCAGCGTTGTTGCGACAACAGCAAAACCAACTTGGCGCGCGCCGCGGTATGCCGCAACCAACCCCGGTTCGCCCTCTTCCACCCGGCGGACTATATTTTCCAGCACCACAATGGCGTCATCCACCACAAGGCCAATCGCCAACACAAGGCCCAGCAAAGTGATCAGGTTGATGCTGACACCGGTAAGGGACAAAATCCAAAAACTGGCAATGATGCATACAGGCACCGTTACCGCTGGTACAATCACCGTTTTGATGTTGCCAAGGAACAGATACAGCACCAGCACCACCAGCGACATGGAAACAGCAAGGGTGAAATAAACTTCTGAAATGGCTTTCTCAATGAAAATCGACGTGTCGAACGCCACCAGCAGTTCCATGCTTTCTGGCAGTGTCTCGCGGATACGCTCCATCTCGGCCTTGGCCCCCAGCGCAACCGAAAGCGTATTACCGGTTGATTGCTTGATGACACCGAGCCCGATCACCGGCACACCGTTACCACGGAAGGTGCGTTCTTCGCGTTCAGCAGCAAGTTCCACGTCTGCAATGTCACCTAAACGAACAAACCCACCTTCGGCGCCCTCACGGATAACCATTGTTTCAAAATCTTCTGCACGGGCATATTCCCGGTTCAACCGCACAATTGTGTCGCGCTGTATGGATTCGACAGTACCCGCTGGCAGTTCGACGTTTTCCGCCCGCATAACAGTTTCTATATCGCTAACCGTAATACCGCGTGCAGCCATGGCTTGCCGGTCCAAGTTGACCCGGATCGCGTAGCGTTTTTGCCCGCCAATGCGCACACCGGACACGCCGTCTACAACCGAAAGTCGGTCGACAATATTGCGCTCAGCGTAATCGGTTAACTGAAGCACATCCATAACCGGGCTGGTCAGATTGAACCAAAGGATCGGCTGCGTATCGTTATCGGCTTTGGCTACCTCCGGCGGTTCAACTTCTTCAGGCAAATTATTCAGCACCCGGCTAACCCGGTCGCGCACATCGTTAGCGCCGCTGTCGATGTCCCGGTCCAGATTGAATTCAACGGTGATGTTGGACCGACCATCGCGGCTGGTGCTCTCAATGGTTTTGATGCCCTGTACACCGGCAATAGCGCTTTCAATAATCTGGGTAACGCGCGTTTCCACTACCGCCGCGTTTGCGCCGGGGTAATTAGTGCGAACACTAACAATCGGCGGATCAACATCAGGCAGTTCCCGCACAGGGATATCACCGAAGGAAATAATACCGAACGCAACCAGCATCAAGCTGATCACCGTGGCGAAAACCGGGCGTTTAACCGATATGTCGGAAAGAATCATGAGCCTGCTCCCGGTCTGCGACGCCTAGGTTCGCCGCCTTCGCTGCCTGAACCCTGACCGCCATCGGCTGCCTCACCGGCTTCGCGAATGCGAATTCCTGCCCGCCCAAGCCGCATGGTGCCTTCGATAACTACGCGGTCTCCCGCGCTAAGGCCGCCGGTCACTTCCACATACCCCGGACGCCGAATACCCAGCGTTACCTGCCTGCGCTCGGCGACACCGTCTTTGGCGACAAAAACATACGCGCGACCGCCGGACGGCACTACCGATTCTTCTGGAATCGAAAGACCCTGCCAACTACGGCTAATCACTTCAACCGTCATCAACAGCCCCGGGCGCAAGGCACGGTCCGTGTTTGGCACTTCGGCACGAACAATAACTGACCGGGTTATCGGATCTACCCGGCTATCAACTGTTTTTACAATACCGTCGAACAATCGGTCAGGGTAGGCCTCAACTCGAGCCTGAATTATCTGTCCAGTTGCCAGTGTTGCAATGAATCTTTCAGGCACCGAGAAGTCCACATTAATTATGTCGATGTCATCAATTGTTGTAATCGGGTTATTCTGGGTTATCAACGAACCTTCGCTAACTTGCCGCAATCCCAGCACGCCGTCAAAGGGTGCAACAATGCGCTGGTCGGCCATACGCGCTTCAGCGGCAACCAAACGAAAGCGCGCTTCTGCCACCCGTCGGCGCTGTGCATCCAGCGTCGCTGTTGATGCATTACCGCGCGTTACAAGGTCTTCGGTTCTAGCAAATTGGCTTTGGGCTTCGCTTAGGTTTGCTTTTGCCTCGCTCAGCTGCGCTTGCTCTTCCGCGTCTTCAAGGGAGACCAATAGGTCGCCTTTTTTAACCATTTGACCGTCTTCAAAGGCAATCTTTCGAATGGTGTCGGAAACGCGTGGTGTTAACACCACAGACTCGCGGGAGCGCGCTGTGCCCAATGCTTCTACGATATCGCTAAATTCCCGGAGCTCAGCTGCCTGAGTGACAACCGATACAAACCCGCCGCTGCGACGACCGCGTTCACCGCTTACATTGTCTTGCAGCATCAGCCATCCGGCTGACCCTGCGAGCGCAATAAAAACTACCAATAAAACAATGCGGCCAGACCTCACGGCACAATCCCTTCAAAACCAGTTAAACTCGTTGTTACTCAATACGTACCCATCATAGGTTAGATCATTGACTTATAACAATTATCATACGTTTCAGGTTAATAGTTACCTTTGAATTCAATTTTCCGTGTGGCATATCTAAACTAAATATCCGGTTCAAAAAAATATGCCATTTAAGCCCACTGCTCCCGAACATGATCTGTAAAAGCGGCGGCCATCTCCACGGTTTGCTCGGGCAATTCAGACCGGGGCAAAAACAGGCCAAGCCGTCGCTCGTGGTCAAAACCGTTGAGCCGCACCTGACTAACCCGGTCATCAACCAGACACTGGGGAACAACCGTTCCGCCCACACCGGCGGCAACCATTGCCACCGCTCGGCTGTCATTGGGCGTTCGGTATACCAGCCTAGGGCGAATATTTCGGTCAGTAAAATACCGGCTGGTCTCGCTAAGCACTTCGCAGCGGCTACGGACAATCATATAGTCTTCCACAAGGTCGGAAGCAGACACCCGGGTTCGGCCCGCCAGCGGGTGACTATTGGAGACGATAAAAACATAGGGTTCTGACTTAAGCCCAATCGACACAGTGTCTGGCTCGCCGCGGTACAGTGACAGTGCAAAATCCAGACTGCGATCCTCAAGGCGGTTTTCCAGCTCCTGTTCGGTGCCGTCAGTAATTTCGATAGCAGCCGCAGGCATCTTGCTGCGAAATGTGGACAGAAGGTCACCAACCAAACGGTTCGACAAAGTCGATAAGACGCCAACCCGTAGCAACGGCGTTTTACTGGCCTCGTCCAGAACTTGCTGCGCCATATTACATTCATGAAGAATTGTTTTGGCGCGCGGTAGCAGGCGAGTACCCGCATCGGTCAGGAACACACGGCGGTTGGTGCGCTCAAACAGGCTATGCCCAACCTGTTGCTCCAGTTTTTTAATACCGGCGGACAGCGTGGGCTGGGTGACAAAAGTCCGGTCGGCTGCGCGTGTAAAACTACCGGTTTCAACCACCGCAAGGAAATAGCGTAAAAGATAAATATCCATCATAGACACCATCTATGGATTCTATTGTATTATTCGATTTTACCAATAACAAATCTACCGCTATTATTCCAACAATATTTGAGCATCCATTGGAATGATACCAAGTGCGGGATATATCCGCGCTGTTCACAGGAGAGACTTTTATGTCTGTGCTGCAATCTGCGTTGAATACAGGGTCTGCCAGTTTTAGCGAAAACGCTGGGCATATGGCCTCTCAAATCGATGATTTGAATGCCAAAATTAGCCAAATATCAATTGGCGGTTCCCAGCGGGCACGGGACAAACATACAGCGCGCGGTAAACTTTTGCCCCGCGAGCGTATCAACGGCTTGCTTGACCCAGGCTCGCCGTTTCTTGAACTTTCCCAGTTGGCTGCATACGGCATGTATGATGCAGATATTGCAGCTGGTGGCATCATAACCGGCATTGGCCGGGTATCTGGTACCGAATGTATGATTGTTTGCAACGATGCGACGGTTAAAGGCGGCACTTATTATCCGGTAACCGTAAAAAAACACCTGCGGGCGCAGGAAATTGCTGGCGAAAACCGGCTTCCCTGCATCTATCTGGTTGATAGCGGCGGCGCCAACCTGCCAAACCAGGACGATGTATTCCCGGACCGTGACCATTTCGGCCGAATTTTCTATAATCAGGCACAGCTGTCCGCCGCAGGCATACCGCAAATCGCAGTGGTGATGGGCAGCTGCACTGCAGGCGGCGCTTACGTGCCCGCAATGGCGGATGAGAGCATCATCGTCCAGAATCAGGGTACCATCTTTCTAGGCGGCCCTCCTTTGGTCAAAGCAGCGACCGGTGAAATTGTTAGCGCCGAAGACTTGGGCGGCGGCGACGTTCATGCGCGAACATCAGGTGTTGTGGACCATTTGGCGAAAGACGATGAGCACGCACTGGGTATTGCCCGGCGTATTGTTGCCAAACTTAATCACCGGAAAAACCCGGATATCTTGATTCAGCAATCGGTTGCACCTTTGTATGACCCGCAGGAAATTTACGGCGTTATTCCGAAAGATGTTCGCCAGCCCTACGATATCCGCGAAGTTATTGCCCGCATCGTTGACGGCAGTGAATTTGACGAATTTAAAAAGCTCTACGGTGAAACCCTTGTGTGCGGATTTGCCCATCTTCACGGCTATCCGGTTGGCATTGTCGCCAATAACGGTGTGCTGTTCGCAGAAAGCGCGCGCAAAGGTGCCCACTTTGTTGAACTTTGTGCCCAGCGCGGCATTCCGCTGGTGTTCCTGCAAAATATTACCGGCTTTATGGTTGGGCAAAAATACGAAAACAGCGGCATAGCCCGCGACGGTGCCAAAATGGTAACGGCTGTCGCTTGCGCAAATGTTCCCAAGTTTACCATTATCATCGGCGGCAGCTTTGGTGCTGGGAACTACGGCATGTGCGGTCGGGCCTACCAACCACGATTCCTGTGGATGTGGCCCAACGCCCGCATATCGGTGATGGGCGGCGAGCAGGCTGCAGGTGTTTTATCCACCGTCAAACGCGACGGACTGGAACTGCGCGGCGAAACCTGGTCAGCGCAAGAAGAAGAAGACTTCAAAGCACCGATCCGGGAAATGTACGAGTTGCAGGGGCATCCTTATTATGCCAGTGCGCGCTTGTGGGACGACGGCGTTATCAATCCTGCTGACACTCGCCGTGTGCTGGGGCTGGGCCTGTCTGCCACCATGAACGCCCCAATCGAGCCGACCAAATTCGGCATTTTCAGAATGTAATGGGTGTGAAATGACCATGAACAAAGACTTGATCATTGAAACTGACAGCCGCGGTGTGGCCACGATTACGCTTAATCGCCCTAGCGTGCACAATGCTTTCAATAATGAGCTGATCGCCGAGCTGCGGTCAGCCTTTCTGGCGCTTGATGCGGACGCGGCTGTACGCGTGATCTTGCTAACCGGTGCGGGCAAAAGCTTTTCAGCGGGTGCTGATCTGAATTGGATGAAACGCTCGGTAACCTTCAGCGCCGAGGAAAACCAGCAAGATGCCATGGGTCTTTCCGACATGCTGGCAACCATCAACAATTGCTCGAAGCCCACATTGGCGATTATTAACGGCACTGCTTTTGGCGGCGGCGTTGGCCTTGCGGCCTGCTGCGACATCGTGGTGGCGCTCACGAGCGCAACATTCTCGCTGTCCGAAGTTAAGCTGGGACTGACCCCGGCAACCATATCCCCCTATGTAGTGCGGGCCATCGGCGAACGCGCCGCCCGGCGTTATTTCCTGACCGCAGAGCGTTTTGACGGCATCGAAGCGCGGCGCATCGGCCTTGTCCATGAAATTGCCCAAACCGTTGATGAAGCACAAATGATTGCTGACGGTCTGATCGATTACCTTCTGTCTGGTGGGCCGTTAGCTCAAGCGGATGCCAAGTCGCTGATCAGGATGGTTGTTGGCACAGAGATTACCGACAGTATGCGCGAAAAAACAGCCGAGCAAATTGCCGAACGCCGCACCAGCGCCGAGGGTCAGGAAGGTTTAAGCGCCTTTCTTGAAAAGCGTAAACCGAATTGGAGTGCTGAATGATGACGGATGCACCATATAAAATTCGCAAACTTCTTGTCGCCAATCGCGGCGAAATTGCCTGCCGGGTCATGGCAACATGCCAGACACTGGGCATTAAGACTGTGGCGGTTTATTCCAGCGTCGACAAGCAAGCACTCCATGTGCAAATGGCCGACGAGGCTGTTCATATTGGCCCGCCTGCGGCCAGCGAGAGCTATCTGGTAATCGACAAAATCATCGCTGCCGCCAAGGCTACCGGCGCTGACGCGGTGCATCCGGGCTATGGTTTCCTGTCGGAAAACCCCGGATTTGCCAACCGGTGCGCCGATGAGGGCATCATTTTCATCGGCCCCAACGCCGCGTCGATGGACGCGATGGCGCTTAAAGGTGCAGCAAAAGTGTTGATGACAGAGGCGGGCGTACCTGTAGTGCCCGGCTATCACGGCGACGAACAGTCAATTGAACATTTGGCTGCTGAAGCTGAAAAAATTGGCTTTCCGGTATTGATCAAAGCTGTCGCTGGCGGCGGCGGCAAAGGCATGCGGATTGTCGAAAAGGCCGCTGACACCAAAGCTGGTATCGAAGCGGCGCGGCGCGAGGGAGAAAATTCCTTCGGTAACGGTAAGCTATTGATTGAAAAACTAATTCAAAAACCACGTCATATAGAAGTGCAAGTGTTCGGTGACCACGACGGCAACACCGTTCACTTGTTTGAACGTGATTGTTCGCTGCAACGCAGGCACCAAAAAGTTGTTGAGGAAGCCCCTGCCCCCGGCATGAGCACCGAGATGCGCCGCGCCATGGGCGATGCTGCGGTAAAAGCTGCACAGGCAATAAACTATGTCGGTGCCGGCACCGTTGAATTCATCGTTGATGTGGCAAACGGCCTTGCAGATGCGCCGTTTTACTTCATGGAAATGAATACCCGCCTGCAGGTTGAGCATCCGGTCACCGAAATGATCACCGGCCAGGACCTTGTGGAATGGCAGATCATCGCAGCTCAAGGCCAGGAACTGCCCCTGTCGCAAGACGAAGTCGATGTATTAACGAGCGGCCATGCGGTTGAAGTTCGCTTGTATGCGGAAGACCCCTTCAATGGTTTTCTGCCCTCCATCGGCACAATCGGCATGTTTGACCCCTTCGCTGAAGTTGCCCCCAACTGCCGCATCGATGCTGGTGTGCGCGCGGGCGACGAAGTTTCCATCCATTATGATCCCATGATCGGCAAATTGATCGCATGGGGCGAAACACGCACCGACGCCATTCATGCGCTCGTCGATTTGGTTGCTGAAACGCCGATCACCGGCCTTTCCACCAACAGAGACTTTTTACTGCGCGCGCTGCGTCATCCGCAATTTATTGAAGGCGATGTCCATACCGGCTTTATCCCGGATAATGAGGCGACACTTCTTGAGCCACCTCAGGCGAGCGAACATGACTATATGATTGCAGCCCTTGCGGTATGGGCGAACCGCCAAGCGAACAATCAGACAGACCAGTCCGATGACCCGTGGTCTAACCCGGACAGTTTCCGACTGAATTTGCCGCACAGCGAACAGTTGAAATTTGAGACAAGCGGCGGCGAATGCCTGACCGTAAATCTTGAACAGCGAGGCGAAACTCTGTTGGCTCGTGTTGGGGACCATGAACACAGCGCAACCGGCGTAATACTTGCGGGCATAACGTTGACCTTCACTACAGACGGACTGCGCAAGCGTGTATTCGCCGAGGTTTCCGACACAATAGTCAGCCTGATCGATGCAGACCGAAGCCTGACCCTCAAGCGCCACGCCCGCGATGGTGGCGGCGACGAGGATGCCGACGGTCCGGGCACTGTCATTGCACCGATGCCCGGCAAAATACTCGAACTGAAAGCTGCTGTCGGCGATGTGGTCGAACGCGGTGATCCGCTATTGGTGATGGAAGCCATGAAAATGGAACAAACCATCACGGCGCCGAAGGCTGGCACCATCACACAGCTTGATGTCAAGGCAGGCGACCAAGTTGCAGACGGCACCGTTTTGGTCATCGTCGTCGATAACGAATAACCACTTTTAAACACTGGAACACACCAGCAAGGACAACAAATGTTTGAATTTCCGCACCTTCAGTTTAACCACGGCGAAGACATTGGCATGCTGCGCGACATGGTCTCGCGGTTTGCCGAGCAAGAAATCGTCCCGCGCGCCAGCGAAATAGACGAAACTAACAAGTTTCCCGCCGATTTGTGGCAAAAAATGGGTGAACTGGGCCTGCTCGGCATGACCGCACCGGAAGAGTTTGGTGGCTCAAACATGGGCTACTTGGCACACGTGATCGCGATGGAAGAAATCAGCCGCGCGTCCGCTGCAGTAGGCCTAAGCTACGGCGCGCACTCAAATTTATGCATTAACCAGATTGTTAAAAATGCCAGCCCAGAGCAAAGGGCACAGTATCTGCCCAAACTTATCTCGGGCGAGCATGTGGGAGCACTTGCCATGTCCGAGCCCGGCGCTGGCTCAGACGTTGTTTCCATGAAGTTAAAGGCTGAGAAAACCAATCGTGGTTACGTTTTGAACGGCAATAAAATGTGGATAACCAACGGCCCGGACGCCGATGTTTTGGTTGTGTATGCAAAAACTGACCTGGACGCAGGGCCACGCGGCATAACCGCGTTTCTAATCGAAAAAGACATGGATGGCTTCTCAACTGCGCAAAAGCTGGACAAGCTTGGCATGCGCGGCTCCAACACCAGCGAGCTGGTTTTTGAGGATTGTTTTGTACCCTTTGAAAACCGCATCAGCGAAGAAGGCAGCGGTGTCGGCGTACTAATGTCTGGCTTGGATTATGAGCGTGTTGTGCTGTCTGGTGGACCATTAGGCATTATGCGCGCTTGCCTCGATACCGTGATCCCCTATGTGCACGACCGTCAGCAGTTCGGCCAGCCCATCGGCACCTTTCAGCTGATGCAGGGCAAAATCGCCGACATGTATGCCACATGGGGCTCTGCTAGGGCTTATGTTTATGCAGTGGCTCAGTCATGCGACCGCGGCGAGACTACCCGCAAAGACGCTGCCGCTTGTATCCTGTATGCAGCGGAAAAGGCCACATGGATGGCTGGCGAGACTATACAGGCGCTGGGCGGCAACGGATATATCAATGAATATCCCGCTGGGCGGCTTTGGCGGGACGCGAAACTTTATGAAATTGGCGCCGGAACGTCGGAAATTCGCCGCATGCTGATCGGACGCGAACTGTTCAACGAAACCAGATAGCAACAGCTATTTGAATGGAATGATTTAAGCGGGCTTTGGTCCGCTTTTTTCTTTAGCCGTAATTGCAAGTAATCGCCTCACACGAAAGCATATTTCAAAAAATAGCCAGTTACGGCGCATAAGATTACCCAAACAGGCAATCTTAGTAAGTTCATTTCAATTTATTAGTGCCATACTGCCGCCAGTTTTCCGGTGTAGTGGGCACCGACACACCCAAACGGGACTAACAAGAAGGAAACGGCCGATGTCCGTGTTCGATTCGCGCAGCTTTAAAGACCATGAACAAATTGTTTTCTGTGCCGACAAAGAAACCGGCCTAAAGGCGATTATTGCGGTTCACTCTACAGCACTCGGCCCTTCTGGCGGCGGTATCCGCTTTTGGGATTATGCCGCTGTACACAGGAATATTGCCCCCGGCGATGTCGCTGAACAGCGCGGCGAAGAAGATGCTATTTATGATGTCCTGCGCCTGTCGCGCGGCATGTCCTACAAAAATGCCATGGCCGGGTTGCGGCTGGGCGGTGGCAAATCCGTTATCATCGGCAACCCCAAGGAAATAGGCACGCCTGCGCTGATGGAAGCTTTCGGCGGCTATATACAGCGCCTGGGCGGTTCCTACTATGCGGCAGAAGACGTGGGCACCAGCCCCGCGATGCTGGCATCTGTGGCCAAATCAACCAGCTATGTGTCTGGTTTGGACAGCGGCGAGTTCGCCACAGGCGACCCCTCACCGCACACAGCGTTGGGTGTGTTTGTAAGCATTCAGGCTGCGGTGAAACACCGGTTGGGCAAGAACGACCTCAAAGGTGTTCGGGTGGCGGTTCAGGGTGTTGGCCATGTGGGCCTTTATTTGGTGGAGCATTTGATCAATGCTGGCGCGAACGTCACCATCACCGATATCGTTGAAAGCAATATCGAAGCTGCCAAAGCCATGGGCGACGTTACGGTGGTTGATCCGGCCGCAATTCACGCCGTCGACTGCGATGTATTTGCACCCTGCGCACTGGGCGGTGGGCTGAACCCAAAAACCATCCCTGACATCAAAGCAACCGTTATTGCCGGTGCTGCCAACAACCAGTTGGAACATGAAGGCATACAGGATGAAGACCTGCGCCAGCGCGGCATATTATACGCGCCCGATTATGTGGTAAACGCAGGCGGCATTATCTCGGTGGAATCCGAAGTTCACCGCGAAAAGGTAACCGACGCCGAGCGCGAAGCCAAAGTGCTGCGCATCGGCGACACGCTGGCCACCGTGTTTGATGCCAGCGACAAGCAAGGCAGACCAACCGGCCAAGTGGCCAACGAAATGGCCGAAAGCATCATCAGAAAAGCCAGTGAGCGCAAAGCTCTCGCCGCAGAATAAATGACCGACCCTTTAAAAGAAGAGCCCTGTTGACTTGAATTCAATGGGATTTTTTCCTGGGCTTTTCAGAGCACAATGAGGCGATATTACTTCGTCTCACTGGGTAAAAATAACTGGCCTGCTCAAAATTTACCAAAACTGGATGGTATCAACAGGCCAGTAAAGCGCTATATTGCACTGATTATGCAATAGAGAGCTGTACCGATGTTGTTACTGAATCTCGATCGAAATGCCGATGAACCATTATTTTCACAAATAATCACCCAATTGAAAAAAATGATTCAAAAAGGCGTGCTTGTCTCCGGCGAAGAATTGCCGTCAAGCAGGGCACTCGCCGCCCATCTTGGGGTAAATCGTACCACCATTTACCGGGCCTACGAAGAGTTGTGGGCGCAAGGCTATATCGATAGCCACACAGGCGCGCGGTCGGTGGTGCGAAACCGGTTTTCCCCGCCCGAGGAGGTTGAGGGACAATCGCATGCAACGGTCGATTGGAGCATCCAGCGAAATGAAGGCTGCAATCGGGGTTTATCGCGGCTTAAAAGTCAGGAAATTGTTAACGACGCAGCGTCTAAATATAATTTTCTGCCGCTTGCACCCGATCCAGACTTTATGCCTGTTCAAGCATTTCGGAAAAGCCTCAATTTTGTTCTGAACCGGGAAGGCAACACCCTTCTTGGGTACGGCGATCCACACGGCAATCTGTCACTCCGCGAATTTATTGCGTCCCAGATGCGCCAACATTGCATGACAATCTCCGTCGACGAGATTTTACTGACAAATGGCTCTCAGGGGTCGCTGGATCTGTTACTCCGGCTATTCATTGAACCCGGCGATACCATTGTTGTTGAGGCGCCGACTTATTCCGCTGCGATACCTCTTTTCGAGGCGTACGGCGCCCGACTGGTCAGTATAGGTGTTGAACCCGACGGAATGAATCTGGACAGACTTGAGGCGGTTCTGAAAACCGACAAACCCAAATTGGTTTATTCAATGCCTAATTTTCAAAATCCAACAGGTATCACCACCTGTCAGGCACACCGGGAAAGACTGCTATCCCTTTGTGCAGACCACAAAGTGGCACTGGTGGAAGACGGCTTTGAAGAGGACATGAAATATTTTGGCAAAGCTGTGTTGCCGGTCAAATCGATGGACCGACAGGGTATCGTCTTCTATCTGGGGACTTTTTCCAAAATACTGTTTCCTGGGCTTCGGGTTGGCTGGATCGCAGCCAGCATAGCTGCGATTGACGACCTGACGGCGCTCAAAAAAATATCGTCCATTTCAAGCAACTCTCTCAACGAAGCGGCGCTCGCTCACTTTTGCGGGCAAGGTCATTATGAACGGCACGTTAAACGGGCCCACCGTATTTATCGCCGCCGAATGCAAGCTGCACTTAAGGCGCTGCGCGAATACCTGCCGGCTGAATACGGGGCCGTACGTGAACCCCGTGGTGGCTATACGATCTGGATCGAGCTCAAGGGTTGTAACCTTGATGAAGGCGGCATCATTGAGGCCCTTTCAGAGGCTGGCGTTTCGGTAACCCCTGGCCGTATTTCATTTGTCGAAACACAGGAAAGCGCCAGTTTCCGCCTTTCAATCTCAATGCTTGAGGCAGTGGAAATTACCGAAGGTATCCGCATCATCGGCAACACACTGCGAGACCTTGCCATAAAACACCGTCCGCCAGCCGCCCTAAATGCAGCACCCAACTCAGGGAAACCAGATGATTAAATTAACACCGACCGATCACTATATGGCCCTACCTGCGTTGCAAGCCGCGAACGCAAACACTTTGTTCGCAGAATCTGTGGCCAAAAATCATCTGAACGGGATCATTTATGTCGACCAGTTGGCGGTCCCATCGGTGTTTTATGTCTGCCATCCATATCAAATGTCGTTTCTTTGTGGCCGCTCGGATAATGCTGATTTTAACCAAAAATTATTCCGATATCTGACCAACGCAGACGGAAAGAGAAACAGCTATGAATGGCTGCAAACCTACCCCGACACATGGACTATACAAATTGAAACCGCCCTCGGTGACAAGCTCATCAAACAACCAACCGGTCAAAATTATGTGCCCGAAATCCACGAAACGGAAGCTATAAAGCATCAAACACTTCTTTTTGAACGGATAAATTTCACGTTTGATCAACAATTATATAGACAGTTGCGCCCCCGTCTTTGGGCAGGCACTGGCCGCATTGAGAGGACATCGCGCAAGATGTTCCAATCTTTGTCAGGTTCGGTCGTCCCTCACCGATTCTGGAACGATGCCAATCATTTCGATAAAAATGGTGTCGGCTTTAGCCTGCTGGAAAATAATGAGCTCGTTTCAACGGCTTTTGCATCCTGCATGGAAGACGGCTTCCTGGAAATAGGAATAGAAACATCCCCTTTTCACCGCGGGAAAGGCCATGCCGCGCTTGCCTGTAGGGTGCTTCTTGACTATTGCCTCGCCCATCATCTGGAACCACTCTGGTCATGCCATGGCGGAAACATAGGGTCGATCAAGCTGGCAGAAAAACTGGGCTTCCGTCAAACCAATAACACGCCCTACTATCGGGTCGGGGTATAGAGCTTTGCTTTGACCCAAAAGCGACATCCCTCCCTTGGGTCTATCTGCGAAGAAACCCGTTAAATATACAGTGCATGGCCAAGTGCTTTAAGCCAGCTTCCTGGAAACCTTCACTTTGGGTCAAGTAAACGTTGAGTCAGGAAGTGGATTTTGGGGCTATTGCGCGGTAATCATCCGAGCGCAATGCTTTAACCACAGTCCGGATATCATCCTCGTCCGCGTCCAGTGCCCGTGCGACTTCGGCACCCAAACTGAGACTGGCCTCCAGCGTCTCGGGCACCGTATGAGTTGCGCCGAGCGCCCGCATATCGGCGGCAACAGTGCTATTATGCACCCGCACATAGGTCGGCAGATGTGGGCATTCCCGTTTTGCACTTGCGAGCATGCGCTCCACCGCGCGCGGATCGTCAATGGTAATGACCAGCAGTGCCGCCTCGGCGGCACCAACGGCACGCAATATCTCTGCGCGGGCAGCATCACCGTACACGGCCTGGAACCCTGCTAGGCGCGCAGTTTTTATATGCACCGGGTCGAGGTCAATGACCGTAAAGGGAATTTCAAGGTCAGACAGGATACGGCCAATGGTTTCGCCGACCCGGCCGAAACCGGCGATAATCACCTGTTTATCGCCCGTATCTGTGCTTTCAGTCGGATCAATTTTGGTGACGGTTTCATTGGTCATCCGACGGGCCAACCACACGCCTATTCCGTACAAAAACGGAGTAATCGCCATGGAGAGCGCGATCACAGCCGTCAACATTTCTACAAAGGGACCGTCTAAAACGCCTTCGCTGCGGGCGTAAGCAAAAAGCACAAAACCAAATTCACCCGACTGTGCCAGCAAGGCGCCAACTTTAATCGCCTCAGGCAAGGTATGCTTCATAGCCCGCACCAGTCCCACAATGATCGTTGCCTTGATAGCAACAAGCACAAGAAGGACGATTAGAATCATATTGGTTTGTGCGGAAAGGGTTCCAATATTAATACTCATGCCAACCGACATGAAGAAAAGGCCCAGCAAAAGTCCACGAAATGGCTGAATATCCACTTCGACCTGATGCCGGAATTCTGACTCCGCCATCAAAAGCCCCGCAATGAAGGCCCCCATCGCCATGGACAGGCCAATGCTGTCCATCAACCAACCAAACCCAAGCACGAGAAGCAGCGCGAAACCGGTGAAAACTTCAGGGGTATTATTGGAAGCTACGAGCCGGAACACGGGGTTAATTGCCAGCCTGCCAAGCACCACAGTGCCTGCAAAAATGGCGACTGTCTCTAGAAACGCGTACCCAAGCGACACACCGACAGGTGCCTCGCCTGCCGCCAGAAGCGGTACAAGCGCCAAAAGTGGCACAACGGCAATATCCTGCAGTAGGAGAATTGACAGCCCTAACCGGCCCCACTGAACAGATAGCTGCTTTTTCGTCGCTAGTAGCTGAATACCAAAAGCCGTGCTGGACAGTGCCATACCCAAGCCTACGAGCGAGGCCTGACCCATGTCCAAGCCAAGAACCCTGTTGGCAAGCACGGCCAATACAAAGCCGGTTACCAGCACTTGGGCAGAACCTAGTCCGAACACTTGCTTGCGCATAACCCAAAGGCGCGCTGGTTTCAGTTCAATGCCAATGAGGAACAACAGGAAAACTACGCCGAACTCACCCAAATGCGCAATCTGTTCGGGGTTGGTAATCAACTCCAGACCCCAAGGCCCAATCAAAACACCGCCTACCAAATACCCAAGAATAGCGCCCATACCAAGTCGGCCAAAAATCGTCGCGGCAACAACCGCAACAGCCATCAAGGCTAAAATTTCAAGAAGCATTGTATCATGTGGCATGATCAAAATAACTTTTGCTGGATGTGGTTTACGGCAGATATTTTCAATCTGCCTCAATGATAGAGGCGGTGACACCCCGCGTAAAGCCAAACACGAGGAATTCCACAGCCTCTGCACAATAAAGACTGAAATTCACTCGCTAGCAATAAAAGCCACATGAGATCTATATATGTAGTGCGTGACCCAGCGCTTTGAGCGCCGCTTCCTGGAAACCTTCGCTTTGGGTAGGGTGCGCGTGGATGGTGCCTGCAATATCTTGCAGGCAAGCACCCATTTCCAGCGCCAGCGAGAAGGCTGCGGACAGTTCGGCAACACCCTTGCCTACCGCCTGAATGCCCAGCACTAAGTCATTATCATCCCGCGCTACAATGCGCACAAAGCCCGCCTCAGCTTCCATCGTCATGGCGCGGCCATTGGCGGCGAAGGGGAAAATCCCGATCTTGGTTTTATAGCCCGCGTCTTTGGCCTCATCCGGCGACAGGCCAGCGGTAACAATTTCGGGGTCGGTAAAGCAAACCGCTGGAATGCAAACCTTATCAAAACGCCGGTTCTGACCAGCGACTATTTCCGCGACCATTTCACCCTGCGCCATGGCACGGTGCGCCAGCATGGGTTCGCCCGTTACATCGCCGATGGCAAAAACATCGGTCATTGAGGTTCTGCATTGGTCATCAATTGCAATCACACGGCCGCTCATGGTCAAATCAAGGTCGCTCAAGCCCCAACCTTCGGTTTTTGCCCTGCGTCCTACTGTCACCAATATCTTGTCAGCTGGCAGCTTTTTATCGCCGTCTGCTGTTTCCACAACCAACGACGTGCCTGCATCGTTCGCTGATTTGGCTTTTGTATTCAACAACACCTCAATGCCCAGTTTTTTCAGGCTGTCGGCAACCGGTTTCGACAAAGCTGCGTCATACTGCGGTAAAATCCGTCCAGCAGCTTCAACAACCGTAACTTTACTGCCCATTTTGGCGTAGGCAGTGCCCAGTTCCAAACCGATATAGCCACCACCAATGACAACCAGTTTCTCTGGCACGCCGTCCAACGCCAACGCCTCGGTTGAGGAAATGATATTGTCGCCAAACGGCAGCGAAGGAATTTCGATGAGCTCGGAACCTGTCGCCAGCACCACATGTTTTGCCGTGACCCGAACGGTACCGTCTGCCGTTTTCACATCGCAGGTTTTGCCGTCCACCATTTGGCCCCAGCCGTTTACTGTCCGGACTTTATTCTTTTTCAACAAGCCACTGATGCCGCCAGTTAACCGGCCAACGATGGCGTCTTTCCAGGCAATGGTCTTTGACAAGTCCAGCTTGGGTGCACTAGCGGAAATGCCCAGCACATTCTCACCGGCAAAATGCATGGCTTTTTCAAATTCATCAGCCGCATGAATGATCGCTTTGGACGGGATACAGCCCACATTAAGGCACGTGCCGCCGTGGGCCTCACCTTCAACGATAACTGTGTCTATTCCCAACTGACCAGCACGAATTGCCGCCACATAACCACCGGGACCAGCGCCGAGTACCAATAGATTGCACGTTAGAGTTTCCATCTAACCCTCCATAAACAGGGTGGCGGGGTTCTCGAGCAACAGCCGAACGCGCTGAATAAACTCAGCGGCATCGTAACCATCGACAATCCTGTGATCAAACGACGACGACAAGTTCATCATTTTACGCGGTACAAAGCCGCCGTCCTGATAAACCGGACGAACCACGATCTTGTTAACGCCGACAATAGCCACTTCAGGGCTGTTGATCACCGGCGTTGAAACTACGCCGCCCAACTTACCAAGGCTGGTAAGCGTGATGGTTGAACCGGTTAGCTCGTCGCGTGAGATGGAGCCATCGCGGGCCGCATCAGCCAATCGTTTAGATTCGGTCGCAAGCCCCCAAACATCATGGGTTTCCGCGTGCTTGAGCACCGGCACCATCAACCCACCGGGGGTTTGTGCTGCCATGCCGATATGGGCGGCGCCGTATTGGTAAACGATGTCTTCGCCGTCATCATAGTGCGAGCTAAGCTTTGGGAACTCTTTGATGCCGATAACCATCGCCTTCATAATGAACGGCAGGATAGTCAGCTTCGGCTGATCATCGCGTTTGCTGCTATTCATATGAGCGCGCAGCTTTTCCAGCTCGGTAACGTCAACTTCTTCAACATAAGTGATGTGCGGGATGCGCTGTTTGGCGTCTTGCATGCGCTGGGCGATCTTGCGCCTTAGGCCAATAACTTTGATCTCTTCAACTGACGTGTTGGGCGCATTTGTCACTCGCCCGGCCGGTGCAGAAGCGCCTGAGATATAGGCATCCAGGTCTTCGTGGCTGATACGGCCCGCTGGGCCAGTGCCGTGCACGTAGGCCAGCTTGATGCCGCCGTCCATGGCTCGTTTGCGCACAGCAGGCGAGGCAAGCGGTGCTTCACCTTCAGCGCGCGGTGCGCCGGAAGTTGCTGTAGTTGATGTCGGCTTAGATACCACTGCGGCTGGCTTAGGCTTGGGCGCAGGTGCCGCAACTACCGGCTTTGGCTCAGGTTTTGGTTCAGGTTTCTGTTTCGGCTCCGGTGCAGATTTTGTAGCGGTCGCTGAGGCTTCTGCAGAAATTGATGCCTCGTTGCCCGCGCCGTCAACCTCGAGCGTAATGATAACGCTGCCAACGGCTGTCATTTCGCCGATTTCACCGCTTACCAACTGCACGGTGCCGTCAGCAGGAGACGGAATTTCAACGGTTGCCTTATCGGTCATTACCGCTGCAAGCACATCGTCTTCGCGAACAACATCACCGGCTTTCACGTTCCATTCAACGATCTCGGCTTCTGTAATGCCCTCGCCCACATCGGGCATTTGAATTTTATACAGGCCCATCAAACTGCCTCCATCATGCTTTTAAGCGCTTTGCCAACACGGGCCGGGCCGGGGAAATAATCCCACTCCTGCGCGTGTGGATACGGCGTATCGTAACCCGCTACCCGTTCAACCGGCACTTCAAGGTGATAAAAACACCGTTCCTGAACTTGCGCTGCCAACTCGGCGCCAAAACCAGACGTCAGCGTTGCTTCATGCAGCACCATACAGCGACCGGTTTTCTCCACTGATTTGACAATCGCATCAACATCCAGCGGCAGCAGGCTGCGCAGATCAATGATTTCAGCGTCGATGCCGGTTTCTTCTTTTGCGGCCTCTGCAACGTAAACCATTGTTCCATATGTCAAAATGGTAACATCAGACCCTTCGCTAAAGATAGAAGCCTTACCGATTGGCACCGTATAGTGCCCTTCCGGCACATCACCCAGCGGATGCTTGGACCAGTTTTTGGCAGGGCGATCATGGTGCCCGTCAAACGGCCCGTTATACAGGCGCTTGGGTTCAAAAAAGATAACCGGGTCGTCGTCTTCAATCGCGGATATCAACAGGCCCTTGGCATCGTAAGGGTTGGAGACAATAACTGTTTTCACGCCGGCAATATGGGTAAATAGCGCCTCAGGGCTTTGACTATGGGTTTGACCGCCGAAGATACCGCCGCCGCACGGTGTGCGAATGGTAATCGGCGACGTGAACTCTGCCGCCGATCGGTACCGCAAGCGAGCAGCCTCGGATACAATCTGGTCATACGCCGGGTAGATATAGTCGGCAAATTGAATTTCAACGCAGGGGCGAAGGCCGTAAGCCCCCATACCAATAGCCGTGCCGACGATGCCAGACTCGCTGATAGGCGCATCAAAAACGCGCGACGTGCCGTGCTTTTCCTGCAATCCGTGGGTACAGCGGAATACGCCGCCAAAATAGCCCACATCTTCGCCGTAAACGACAACATTGTCGTCCATGGTCATTTTTACATCCATTGCGTCACGAATAGCTTCAATCATGGTCATTTGTGGCATGGCTCAAACTCCCATTTTCTGGCGCTGCTCGCGCAGATGTCGAGGCATATCCTTAAACACACACTCGAACATTTCTCGTGGGCTGGACCCTGACCCCATGGTGCCGTAACTTTCGGCCTCTTTGGTTGCGGTACGAATTTCCTCGTCAAATTCGGTTTCTGCCTGTTTGTGGCGCTCCTCGCTCCAAAGCCCACGATTAATCAGATGACTTTTAAGCCGGAGTATCGGGTCGCCCAGTGGCCATGCCGCTGATGCCTCTTTGGGGCGGTATTTGGACGGATCATCAGACGTGGAGTGCGGCGCAACCCGGTAGGTTACCCATTCGATGAGTGTAGCACCGTGTCCGCGCCGTGCCCGCTCTATGGCCCAGCGAGAGACTGCGTAAACCGCCAGAAAGTCGTTACCGTCTACCCGGAGTGACGGAATGTCATAGCCGTGCGCGCGCTCGGCAAAAGTAGCATTGTTGCCACCTGCCATGCCGCGGAACGATGAAATTGCCCACTGATTGTTCACCACATTCAGCACTACCGGCGGTTTGTAAACAGACGCGTTCACCAGCGCGGCGTGAAAATCGTTCTCAGCGGTAGAGCCGTCTCCGATCCAGGCGGAGGCAACTTTAGTGTCGCCCTTGATAGCTGACGCCATCGCCCAACCAACCGCCTGCAGGAACTGGGTGCCCAGGTTGCCGGATACGGTAAAGAAACCATAGTCACGTGCAGAATAAAGGATAGGCAGCTGGCGGCCCTTGAGCGGGTCTTTCGCGTTGGAGAGAATTTGACATACCAGATCAACTATAGGGTAATCCTGCGACAGCAGAATTCCCTGCTGGCGGTATGTGGGGAAATGCATGTCGCCTTTTGAAAGCGCGGCCTGAAAACCGATTGCTATGGCCTCCTCGCCGGTACATTTCATATAAAACGAGGTTTTACCCTGACGCTGCAGGGTCATCATGCGCTCATCAAAGGCGCGGGTGCGCACCATCGACTTGAGGCCCTGCATCAATATTTCGTCGGGAATATCTTCGGCCCACGGCCCAACCGCCTCGCCGTTTGTATTCATAACCCGAACCATGCTGCGGGCTAAGTCTTTTATCTCGGCCGGATTAACGTCTATGTCGGGGCGACGAACACTGCCCGCAGCATCAATTTCAATATCGGTGAAATCTGGCTCATCTCCGGGTCGGCCGGTTGGCTCCGGCACAAAAAATTTAAGAGGTGCATAGTCTGACATAGCGTTTATCGTCCCCACCTGTGACACTAAAATACGTCAGCAATAATGACGTATTTTTAGACCTGAAATCAATCTATTCTTGGTACAACCCCCAAATAGAAACATCCGTGTTGCTAATAGCGCAAATTCTGCAATTAGAGAAAACAATTGCCCATGTAGACTATAAGAAAGTTGCTAGGCACAGTAACTATAGTTGAATTTGGGTCACGGGCATTTCCTTTTGATCCACCACACGGGTAGGATACGCAGACTAACCCATGTGATCACCAAACACGACACCCGGAGGCATCTATGAAAATCTTCATACCTTTTTTGACTTTGTTTATGGCTTTAGGCACGCCTACATATGCCAGCGATAAAGAAGAAATTATGGCAGTAGACCAAGCCTTTAACGACATGGCAGCGCGAGTGGGAAACCGGGCTGCCTTCGCGCATTATCTGGCAGTGGATGCGGTCAAACTTGATGGAGGGGCCCATCCCCGGTACGGCCACAGCGCCATTTTACCGACTTTGGATGAACTGTCGCCGAACGTGAGCCTAACCTGGACACCGCGAGACGGGAAAGTCGCAGCCTCGGGCGACCTTGGTTTTACCTGGGGCACCTATGTGTTGCGACGGGTGGACGGCGATGAAGCCAGACTTAGCTACGGCAAATACACAACCATTTGGGAAAAACGCGGCGGTGTGTGGAAAGCAACACTCGACATGGGCAACCCAAGCCCCGGACCCTATCCAACCGACTAACAACCATTAACAATAAAGGCTGGCAGCCTGATTGAAGGCACTACAGAGCTGGAGCATCCGGTTGTTGCTCTGGCGCGGCGAAGCGGAACGCATCCAGCGCGTTGCAAGCTGCGTCGATCCGGACAATTTCGGGAAAGGCTTCAAGCGGGGTTTCATACCGGCGGGCATTATAAAGCTGTGGCACGAGATAAACGTCAGCTAACGTCACTGTATCACCAAAGCAATAAGTTCCGGCTGTGTCAGTAATTAGGGTTTCAAAAGCAGAAAAGCCTTCCGTAACCCAATGTCGGACCCAGTCAGAAGCAGCATCTGTGTCTGCACCGAACTCGCCTTTAAGGCGTTGTAGTACAGAAAGATTTTGCAGCGGATGGATATCACAACCGATCAGGCTGGCAAGTTGGCGTACTACAGCGCGGTCCACAGCTCCCTTGGGCAACAACGGAACATCAGAATATGTCTCCTCCAGATACTCCAATATGGCCGGCGACTGACTGATCGCAACATCGCCGTCGGTAAAAAACGGCACCCTGCCCTGCGGGTTTACCGCAAGATACTCGCCACTTTTTTGCTCGCTGATGCCCGGCTTCAGATTGACCGCGATATTCTCATATTCGAGCCCCTTTAATGCCAGCGCAATCCGCACCCGGTAGGCCGCGGACGACCTGAAATATCCATATAATTTCACGGCTTAGCCCTGCACTACAGTTTGGTCGATAGCGCCAAAAATTGATTTGCCGTTGTCGTCAAGCATCTCGATACGGACCTGGTCACCAAACTGCATAAACGGTGTTGACGGCGCGCCCTCCTCGATTGTTTCGATCATGCGAATTTCCGCGATACAGCTATAACCAACGCCGCCTTCGGACACAGGTTTGCCCGGTCCATCGTTCAGTTTATTAGAAACTGTACCGGAGCCAATCACTGCGCCTGCACCCAAAGGCCGCGACTTAGCGGCGTGGGCAATCAACTGGGAAAAATCAAAGGTCATATCAACACCGGAATCCGGCTTGCCGAACATGCCGCCATTCAGATGTGACAGCAAAGGACCATGCAATTTATTATCGTGCCAAGCAGAGCCCAATTCTTCAGGTGTTACGCACACCGGGCTGAAAGCGCTGGATGGTTTGGACTGAAAGAAGCCGAAACCTTTGCCCAACTCGCCGGGTATCAGGCCGCGCAGCGATACATCGTTAACCAGCATCACTAGTTTGATATGGTTACCGGCCTGGTCGGCTGCCACAGCCATTGGCACATCGTCGGTAATAACCGCGATTTCCGCTTCAAAATCCACACCCCATCCGTCGGTTTGTGGCACGGCGATGTCACCGTGGGGGTCAAGGAACGTGTCCGAACCGCCCTGATACATCAACGGATCGGTCCAGAAAGATGCGGGCATCTCAGCACCGCGGGCCCGGCGTACAAGTTCAACATGATTGACGTATGCAGAGCCGTCTGCCCACTGAAACGCTCGCGGCAGTGGCGATGCGCAGTCGGCCTCAACAAACGCATGTCCTTCGATTGCGCCTGAATTGAGCGATTCGTATAAACCCCGCAACCGCGGCATTGTCGCATTCCAGTCATCAAGCGCAGATTGGAGTGTCGGCGCTATGCCAGTGGCTTCAGTCATCCGGCTCAGGTCCCGGGACACCACAATAAGTTTGCCGTCACGGCCATGTTTTAACGAAGCAAGTTTCATAAATATCCTATAAATCAATTAGTTATATAACTTATTAGCCAACCACGACGTCGCATATCTAGTCTTCGGGCTTCGCCGGAAACTCGCCGTCGCCGTGCAGCCAAGCGGCGTGCTTTGGCGCTTTTTTAGTGCGCGCCCATTCTTCCAGCATAGCCGGAGCGACGCGCTTCAGTTCCTCCAGCATACCGGGTTTAGCGGTATTTGCCGCGAGCTCAAGCCGATGGCCGTTAGGGTCAAAAAAGTAGATTGACTTGAATATCGTGTGCTCGGTTGGACCAAGAACCTCAATGCCAGCCGCTGTCAGGCGTTCTTTGGCCGCCAGAAGCGCATCCATGTCTTCTACTTCAAAAGCAATATGCTGAACCCATTCCGGCGTATTCCTGTCCCGGTCCATGTCTTCCTGGTTTGGCAATTCAAAAAACGCCAACACGTTGCCGTTCCCGGCATCCAGAAACAGATGCATATAGGGGTCGGGTTCTCCGGTAGAAGGTACCTCGTCTTCGGCAATGGCCAGCATGAAATCCATATTCAGGTGTTTCTGGTAAAACTCTACCGTTTCCTTGGCATCGTTACACCGATACGCCACATGGTGAATGCGTTTCAAATCCATCGACTAGCCTTTCTTGTAAAGCCTTCTGTATATAGCGTTCGGGCAACCGCCGCGAAGCGACCCATCAAGCAGCATCTTCTTTATTCCCAACCACGCCGCGCGCTATCTGATCACGCTCTATAGATTCGAACAGTGCTTTAAAATTGCCCTCGCCGAACCCTTCATCCTTTTTGCGTTGAATAAACTCAAAGAATATAGGTCCTATTTGCGTATCAGAGAAAATTTGCAGCAACAAACGCGGATCGCCGTCCTCGGTTGATCCGTCCAACAATATGCCCCGAGACTGCAGCTGGTCAACTGGTTCGCCGTGGCCCGGCAACCGCTCGTCCAGCATTGCGTAATATGTTTCTGGCGGCGCTGTCATAAACGGTACACCGCGTGCTTTTAAGCGGTCCCAGCACTCGATAAGATTATCACAGGAAAAAGCAATATGTTGGATGCCCTCGCCGTTATATTGCATCAAATATTCTTCAATTTGGCCGCTACCGCCACCTGATTCTTCATTAAGTGGAATGCGGATCAATCCGTCAGGAGCAGTCATAGCGCGGGACAGCAGGCCTGTATATTCTCCCTTGATGTCGAAATACCGAATTTCGCGGAAGTTGAAAAATGTTTCGTAAAATGTGGACCAATAGTCCATCCGCCCGCGGTAAACATTGTGGGTCAGGTGATCAATCATTTTAAAGCCGCAGCCTACAGGATGGCGATCAACGCCCTCCAACCATTCAAAATCGATGTCGTAAATCGATTGGCCTTCCTCAAACCGATCGATCAAATACAACATTGCGCCGCCAATGCCCTTTATGGCGGGCAACTTGAGCTCCATGGGGCCTGTCGGCACATCAACCGGCTGAGCACCCAAATCAAGCGCGCGCGCATATGCAAGGCCTGCGTCCTTGACCCGAAACGCCATCCCAGACGCGCACGGACCATGCTCTTCGGCGAAATAGGCGGCAGGTGATTTGGGCTCATAATTGGTGATAAAATTTATGTCGCCCTGGCGCCAAAGATCCACGTCTTTCGAGCGATGGCGCGCAACTAACGTGAAACCCATCATTTCAAAAACTGGTTCAAGCAAGCCTTTTTCCGCCGCTGCAAATTCGACAAACTCGAACCCACACAGGCCCATCGGGTTATCAAATAAATCTGCCATGGTTCAACACTCCAAAAAACATGTATAGAAAAGCTGTATAATGATTTTACTTGTCTCAAACATCGTAAGAACACATATTAGTTTCATGCGAAACTAATTGCAACCGCTGTGACCATGTCAGGAGAAAAAATGTCGGACGGCACACTTTTACTATCAAATTTTCTGCCGTACCGGCTTTCGGTTTTGTCAAACCGGATCAGCAGGTCCATCGCTGACGGATATGAGGAACGGTTTCAACTATCGTTGCCTGAATGGCGTGTAATGGCGGTTTTAGGGCAAGAACCAAACTTGTCTGCGGGTCAGGTTGCGGATCGTACTGCGATGGATAAGGTTGCCGTTTCACGAGCGGTTAACAAACTTCTGGAGTCTGGTCGGCTTGAGCGGCATTTTGCCGATGAAGACCGCCGACGGTCTGTTTTGGCCCTATCTAAAACAGGAAAAGACATATACCGCGATGTCAAACCAATCGCGCTGGGTTACGAATCGAAATTGCTTGAGCATTTCTCGGAAAGCGAAAAATCGCAGTTGAACACCCTGCTCAATAAACTGGATTCTATCCGGGTTCAGACCTAGTGGCGAAATTGGTCAGACAGCGATAAGAATTTGATCAAGGGGTTTGTCCTTTGGAAACCCGATATAATAGCCTTGCAGATAGTCGACCCCAAGGCGGGTGAGAATATCAGCAGTGTCCATATCTTCAACACCCTCTGCGATCACTTCAATGTCAGAATCTTTGGCTGAATCAACCAGGTTGGCGATCAGGTTCCACTTTTTCTGGTCCATTTTGAGGTCATTCACCAAAGACTTATCAAGCTTGATAAAATCTGGGCCCACTTCAACCAGACCAATCAGGTTATTGAAACCGCTGCCGAAGTCATCCATTGCCACACGAACACCCTGCGCGTGCAATTTAACTACTACTTTTCTGAGGGCATCAACCGACGCCAGCTGCTGACTTTCTACCAATTCAAACACAATTTGCTCGGGCGGAATCTCGCATTTGACCAAGACTGCCTGTAGCCACGCATCAAACCCGGCTTCGTTACCGATTGTATGTGGCAGAACATTGACAAATACATCTGTTTGCACGTTGTTTATCTTGGCGGTACGCGTAGCACTTTCGCCTGCAGCCAAATCCAGCGCATATGACATACCGCACTGTTCTGCCGTGCTAAACAGGCTAGGCGCAGGAATATCGGTGCCGTCTGTATGCAAGCCGCGCATGAGAAATTCATACCCCAAAACATCGGCACGGTTTTTTGCCCTGACGATAGGCTGCATCAACGAGCGATAGCGACGATCCATCAACATGTCGCCCAGCCACCGCGCCAACAATTGTGTTTCATGAAATTCGATGGACCGCAGGCGACCAAAGTCAAACAAGTCAGGCCGCGCGGAATCGGTCATTAAAATTGAAATCTGGCGTTTCTCTTTTTCATTCAGAAAACTGCTCAATACAGGAAGGCAAGTTTCGAAATCGTCGCACAAGAAACAATGGACCCGTTCGTCCCCTAACGGATACTCGATAAAACCTGCTGCCAACATGCGCGATCGAACTCGCGCGGCAAGCCGCCAGTTTTCATACCAAAAAAAGATATGACCTAAACCATTTACGGGTTGAAATTTATTCACCTGAAACACACGCGTCCCCAAACACATTAATTACCGGCCGGTCATTAACGGCGCTGTTCAGGAATTAAACGTGTTTAACCACGCGTGTAAATTCCTGGCGCCAGTCCGGCTTTTCCAATCCAAGAATAAGTGACAGCAATATTCGAGCTTTTCTTCCGCTCAACCTTCCTGCAGGCACCAATCCTTTGTTGAGAAGGTCGATTTCTGCGCCGCGGTATCCGTAGGTTCGCTCAAAAACTGAACCTGCACGAACACGGGATGCCAAAATCACCGGAATTTTTGCCGCGATAGCAGCTAGTTTTTCCGCGATTTGTTCAGAGACATGCCCTGCACCGAATCCTTCAACAACTAATCCAGCATATCCTGCACTCAAAATAGTATCGAAAAGGTTACCGTCGTCATTAAGAACGGCAGGTAACAGAGCAACAGGCGCAAATTCATCAGGAATATCAAAGGTTGGCGCCGGCTGAACCGGATGTAAAATTACGTTTCCTTCGGTGATCTGCCCCACAGGGCCGCGGATCGGACTCTGAAAGGCCGCTACATTCGAGGTGTGAGACTTGGTTACATAAAAGGGGTGGTGGATTTCGTCGTTCATCACCAGTGAGACGGCTGGTCCATTTGATGTAAGTGCGGTTAGCGCTGCCGCCATCAAGTTGGCCCTGCCATCCGCGCCGGGCTGGGCAGGCGACCGCATCGCACCAGTAAATACCATTGGCGGGGGGCCGCCGTACAACAGGCTCGCCAAAAAGGCACATTCTTCCATGGTGTCAGTGCCCTGGGTGACCATTATCCCGCTGCAGGAAAGGCTTGCTGCACGTCTGCACAGTTCAGCAATTTCGGAAAAAAGCAGGTTTGCGCTGCCCTTCAGCGACAGACTTTCTGCAGAAATATCCGCGATTTCAGCCAGCTCAGGCGCGGCTGCGACAATATCATGGGCACCGAAGGTCGGGCGAACGCCCGACCCTGCATCCAGGGTCGGTGCCATCGAAATGGTGCCACCCAGGCTAAATATATGGAGTTGAGGCTTTTGATTCATAACCCCGTGTTTAACGCATAACTTATGCTGCGCCAATCGCTTCCTTTGCCGGTGTGAACGGCAAGTTTTGATCATTGGCGACTGCTTCGTAGGTGATAGCACCTGCACATACGTTAAGCCCGGCAAGCAGGTGCTCATCATCCGCCAATGCTTGCCTCCAGCCTTTGTTGGCAATTGCCAAGGCATAGCCAAGGGTAGCGTTATTGAGCGCAAGCGTGGAAGTGCGCGCGACCCCCCCTGGCATATTTGCAACGCAGTAATGCACCACATCATCAACCACATAAGTGGGGTTCTGGTGGGTAGTCGCCTTGGATGTCTCAAAACAGCCGCCCTGGTCAATTGCCACATCCACGACAACAGAACCGCGCATCATTTTGGCAATCATCTCACGGCTGACCAGCTTTGGTGCCGCCGCACCGGGGATCAAAACCGCACCAACCACCAAATCAGAGGCAAGCGCGTGTTCCTCAACAGAATCCTGCGTGGAGAAAATAGTTTTAACCTGGCCTTTAAAAATATCATCAAGTTGCTGCATACGGCGAATTGACCGGTCGATGATGGTAACATCGGCGCCCATACCCACTGCCATGCGAGCCGCATTGGTGCCAACAACACCGCCGCCGATGATCGCAACTTTAGCAGGTGCCACGCCCGGCACGCCTCCCAGCAGCATACCGCGCCCGCCCTGGGCCATCTCCAGCGCATGAGCACCTGCCTGCACAGACAACCGACCTGCAACTTCCGACATGGGGGCCAACAGCGGCAACCCGCCAAATCGGTCCGTTACGGTTTCGTATGCAATGGCAACTGCGCCTGACTTGATCAGCCCCTGCGTCTGCACGGGGTCTGGCGCAAGATGGAGATACGTATAAAGAATTTGGCCTTCACGCAGCATGTCACACTCAATCGGCTGCGGTTCTTTCACCTTCACAATCATATCTGCTTTGGCAAATATTTCTGCCGCCGTTGGAATTATTGTGGCACCCACCGCCATATACATTTCATTGGGAAATCCAATCGCGAAGCCTGCATTATGTTCGACAATAACGTCGTGCCCATGAACGATCAGCTCGCGCACCGAAGCGGGGGTCAGACCAACCCGGTATTCATGATTTTTGATTTCTTTTGGTACACCGATCAGCATGGCACTCTCCATTTAAGGGGAAAAAAGGCCCCCATTCGTTAGTTTTTGACAATCCAGGCCTTGCCCGGTCTCTGTATTTTTCGAAATTTACTGCAGATTATTTGACATGTCCTTGCATAGTCAGTCTAATTTTACTATAAATTCACAAGAATCTTGTGTTTCATATAAGTTTAATGAGCATTTCTTGCATGGCAAAATTCGACAAAATTGACGCTACCATTCTTGATGAACTGCAACGCAATGGCCGACTTAGCAATGTTGAGTTGGCCGAACGAGCGGGGCTGTCCGAATCTGCGTGCCTGAGGCGGGTAAAGGGACTGGATGATAAAGGTGTCATCACCCATTATGCGGCACATCTGGATGCAACGGCTGTCGGGCTGCCCGGCACCGTGTTTGTTCGGGTTTCCCTGACAAGCCAGCGTGAAGAACAACTTCTTACATTTGAAGATGCAGTTGCCCACGTACCCGAAGTGATGGAATGTTATCTAATGAGCGGAGACGTGGATTATATCATCCGGGTCGTGGTTAAAGACGCCCCCGACTATGAGCGGGTCCACCATATATTAACCAGCCTGCCAGGGGTTGACCGTGTGCACTCCAGTTTTGCCCTCAGGACAATCCTGCGCAGAACCCGGCTGCCGCTTTCTCAACGAGTTTAGAGTCTGGGTCGCAGCGGACTTAAGGTCCTGCCCCGTAAAATTTGCTAGATTACAACCAGTCCGGAACCGGCAAATCTTTGCTGCGAAGGAATTCAGGATTGAATAGTTTCGATTGGTAACGCATACCGCTATCACAGAGTAGCGTTACGATTGTATGCCCCGGACCCATTTTTTTGGCAAGCTTGATGGCACCGGCCACATTAACACCTGACGATGACCCCACGCACAGGCCTTCCTTCGCCAAAAGGTCAAACGCAATGTGCAGCGCTTCGGTGTCTGTTACCTGAAACGCCTCGTCAATCGGCGCATCTTCCAAATTTGCGGTAATTCTGGATTGGCCAATACCCTCAGAGATCGAACTTCCCTCGGATTTCAGCTCGCCAGTAGTATAATAACTATAGAGCGCTGCCCCCATCGGGTCGGCTAGACCAATGACAATATCTTTATTAAGCGCCTTCAGTCCCATCCCGGTGCCAACCAGCGAGCCACCTGACCCAACAGCGGTGATGAAGGCATCCACCTTGCCGTCGGTTTGTCGCCAAACCTCTTGCGCCGTGGTTTTGATATGGGCTTCACGGTTAGCGACATTGTCAAATTGATTGGCCCAAATCACGCCGTGTTGTTCGGTTGCAGCTAATTCCTCAGCGGCACGCCGGGCAACATGCTGAAAATTGCCCGGTTTTGAATAGGGCGCAGCAGGCACAAGTTTCAATCCAGCACCCATTATTCGCAGGGTATCAATCTTTTCCTGACTTTGGGTTTCAGGCATAACAATAAGCGTGCGGTACCCTTTTGCATTTGCCACAACGGTCAGGCCGATGCCGGTATTTCCCGCTGTGCCTTCTACGATAAGGCCGCCAGGCTCCAACAGGCCTTTCCGTTCTGCTTCCTCGATGATATTCAGCGCAGGGCGATCTTTAAGCGAGCCACCCGGATTGGCAAATTCAGCTTTTCCCAAAATCGTACATCCAGTCAGCTCGGACGCATATTTCAATTTTATCATGGGCGTGTTGCCAATCGCAGCGATCGCACCGGTCAGATCTGTCATAGGAATGTCCAATGTTTAAAACTATTGCACGTTAAAGTGCGCATCGTTTCAGCTATTTCAATGGTTCGATCAACTAATATTATTGTGATAGCGAACAAAAAATTCTAATCAAAGCTGCCACGCCCGCAATAAGTTGAGTTTGATTCTAACAGCCGGCAAATTGCAAACCTGCGAGAGCCGGTTTGAGCAGGAAAATATGACCGCATTTGTTGGAAGACAGTAAAATACTAGCTAAGCTCTTCAAGTAGCGCGTCCAGTGGATCAACCGCAGCTTCGGCTGCAGCTTTTTGCTCTAGCGTCTCGGCTTTGCTCAAAAAGCCCTCAACCAGCTGCTTCGATTCTGACTTGGCGACAGTGTTTTGCACCGTGTGAATATTTTCGCCCAACACGTCGTTGATCGCGGTTAACAATCGTGTGCGGTTTATTGGCTTGGTCACCACATCCTGCATACCGGCTTGTCGGAAACGTTCCAACTGCTCGGGAAACGCGTCGGCGGTGCATCCAACGATCGGCAGCGCCGCCTTCGTTTCGTCCATTGCCCGTATCCATTTTGTTGCATCAATACCGCCCAGAACCG
>JAJFIU010000057.1 GCA_021774695.1 Alphaproteobacteria bacterium
TCAACTTCCATGGATGCCTAGCACTTGCGCTTACCGCCTGCGTTATGAAGGCAAGGATTTGCCCGCGTGGCACCCACTTGTAGCTGGTAACGCCGACGCTATTCATACTGCTGGTGCCTCGGTAAAAGGCCGCACTATTGACGAGCGGGATGCGGGTGATTTTGAAGACCATCTGGCTGATTGGCCCGCATGAATTTATTCTTTGATACCAAGCCATTGATTGCCAATATTTCAGGTGTTGACCACCCGGTGAAACTGCGGCGAAACGCCCAGGCAAAAAAGATGATTTTGCGCGTAGACGCTATTTCCGGCGAGGTTAAGCTCACAGCGCCGCTGCATGTTTCCCAGCGCAAACTCCAGCAATTCCTTGATGAAAATAATGCTTGGCTTTTGACCGAACGGGCTAAAATCAGCGCCCGCCCGCCGGTGCACGATGGTTTTATGCTGCCGTTCGGCGGCGAAACATATAGGGTCTTTTTTAACGACACGCCCCCGCGCGGCGTCAAGCTGATTGACCAGAAAATTCATGTTGGCGGTCCGGCAGACCAAGCGCCGGCCCGACTGATGCGCTGGCTGAAGGCGCAGGCTAAAGAACAGCTAAGCGAGGATGCTGCGCATTATGCAGCCCTCTTGGATGTTTCCTTCAAGCGGGTCAGTATCGGCGACATGAAAAGCCGTTGGGGAAGTTGCTCTAGCAGTGGCACGCTCAGGTTTAATTGGCGGCTTGTACTGGCTGAGCCGAGCATTCGCCGCTATGTGGCGGCGCATGAAGTGGCGCATATTCTTGAAATGAACCATTCAGACCGATTTTGGCGCCATGTGGAACGGTGCGTCCCAGACTATAAGTCTGAGAGAAAATGGTTAAAAACGCATGGTCAGGGCTTAATGCAACTGCGCTTTACGTCCCCCCAAACAGGCGGCTGAATAGGCTTTTTTTCTTTTTCTTTTCTTTTACTTCTTCTTTTGCCTGTGCGGTGATGCGCTGAGGGTCGCGCCGAATTTCAGTTGCTGCAGCGCTGTATATTGCCGCGTCTGCCAGCAAAGGGCGAACCGGTAATGCGGCGTGGGCTTCGGTCATAAAGTCTCGCCATATTCTTGCGGGCAGGCCGCCACCGGTGACATTTTTCATCGGGGTTCCGTCGTCATTGCCGACCCATACTGCTGCGGTCATATCACTGGTGAAACCGGCGAAAACCGCATCGCGGTTGTCTTGCGATGTTCCTGATTTGCCTGCGGCCGGTCTGGCCAACGCTGCATTTTTGCCCGACCCCCACTTAACAACGCTGGTCAGCAATCTTGAAATATCGCTGACAACCTCGCTGCGCAAAACTGTATGGGGCGATGTGGGCGCGCGCCGGAAAAGAACCTCGCCTTCCAGTGTCGCGATTTCAACGATGCTGTAAGCCTGTGCTGAATGACCGCCATTGGCAACTGCTGCATAGCCGCTGGCCAGCTCGAGCAGGCGCACTTCTTCGGTACCCAAGGGCAGGCTGGGCACCGGACTAATGCTGGATTTTATTCCAAGTCGCCTAGCGACAGAAGCAGCTTTGTCCCGGCCAATCTTTTCCGATACCTGCACGGCAATTGTGTTTATCGAGCGGGCAAAGGCTTCCTGAACGCTCATCTCACCGTTAAATTTACCGCTATAGTTTTTAGGTGCCCAACCTTCGACAACTGTCGCTTCGTCTACATAGCGGTCCTCGGGCTTGATCCCGGCTTCGAGCGCGGCGATGTAAGTGAACAGTTTGAAGGCAGAGCCCGGCTGGCGGCGGGCCTGGGTGGCCCGGTTATATTGGCTTTCACCGTAATCCTTGCCGCCGACCATGGCGCGCACGGCGCCGTCATGGTCGATGGCCACCAGCGCGCCTTGGGTTGCGCCCCGGCTTTTGCCCTCACCGTTCAGGCCGCGCGCCACTGCCATGGTGGCAGCGCGCTGAACACTGGGGTCCAATGTGGTGAAAATCTGTAATGATTTGCCTTTGGCCGCCGGGGCCAACCGTCGTGCTTGGCTTTCTACCCAGTCAGTAAAGAAGCGGATATTTCGCCCTGCAACCGCGGACTTAACTGCCGGCGGCTGCTCGCTGATTTTATCAACCGCTGCTTGCGACAGAACGCCGTTGGCAGCCATTGCCGACAGTACAATACGGCCTCTTTCCCACGCGCCCTTGGGGTTTATGTGCGGTGCCAACCGGGACGGTGCCTTGACAAGCCCCGCCAGAACCGCCGATTCGGCAATTGAGAGATTGGCAGCCGAGTGACCGTAAAATTTGCGCGCCGCCGCATCGATGCCGTATGCACCGCCGCCGAAATAAACCCGGTTCAGATACAGGGTTAATATTTGTTCCTTGGTGAATTTTTGCTCCAGCCACAGCGCCAACAGAAGTTCCTGGGCTTTTCGCTTGATGGTTCGGTCACTGGACAAAAACAGATTTTTCGCCAGCTGCTGGGTGATGGTGCTGCCACCGGCCCGCACGCCACCAGCTCGAACATTTGACCACATCGCGCGCAGCAAGCCTTTGCTGTCGACGCCGCCGTGCTTGAAAAAGGTACGATCTTCGACCGAAACGAACGCATTTACCAGTGCGCGAGGGGTTTGCTCATACGATATCCAGTCACCGTAAATTGGACCGCGGCGCACAAGGGTAGCGCCGTTAACTGCTTTCACCACGACCGCTGTGTCACTCGCGCCCGCCGCTGGCAGATTTTCCAGATCGGGCAGGTCCAATGATAAATAGGCGATCAAAACCACACCGAGAATAATCGACCAAACGCCCACCACAGCGCCGCCGTATACCAGCCTGCGCAGCAATGGCTTTTTCTTTTCCTTGAAACTGGGTGTGTCTTGTTTGGCCATGGGTGTCTCTATTTTTGCCTTGTGGCACATGCCTTCAGGCAATAACGCCATACCATGATCTTGAATTGCGGCAAAGTTATGAGCGCAGTGTGGGTCTATAGTTCACAAGAAAATATTGACCTATTAATTACCGAACATTCGGTCTATAATGAAGTGATGCTAATTAAGGAAAGCTTATGGCGCGCCCTGCAACATATTCCAAGTCGGCGTTATTGGCAAAATTGTCAGATATATTCAGGCGATCTGGATACGACGGTGCCAGCATGGCTGACATGTCAACAGCAACAGGGTTGTCAAAGGCAAGCTTGTACCATCATTTCCCCGGCGGCAAAGCAGAGATGGCGGCCATGGTAATGGCCGAAGAAGGTAAGCGCCTTCAGAAATTAGTACTAGCCCCGCTTGCTAGAAGGGACCCCCCCGTTGAAGCGCTGCAAGATAGCCTCGACGGTGTGGCATTATTTTACGGCGGCGATGTGCCGCAGTGCCTGATGAACAGCATTCTTCTTGGCTCCGGTGAGGCAATTTTCAGGAAAGAAATATCGGTTGCTCTGTCGGCGTGGACAAGCGCCCTTGCCGATGCTTTTGCAGCAGCGGGATCTCCGGACGACGAAGCATCAGCATGGGCAGCTTATGCCCTTGAGCGCATTCAGGGTGTCCTGATAATTTGCCGTGTGGTGGCAAACCGTTCTCCACTTGAACAGTGTCTCGCAGAATTACGGGGTGATGTTTTGGCAATTGACGGCACGTAATCTAGCATTTTCATCGGTCAAATAACATGGCTTCACGTCCCTATCTGGCCAAGATAGTGGTTGTTTTTACTTGACCTTTTGCCCTCCACACACCAAATGAAAGCTAAATAAGAAGGATTTAGTCATGTTTATCGAAACCGAGGCCACACCAAACCCCGACACCCTCAAATTCCTGCCGGGTCAAACCCTGCTTGAGGCCGGCACAGCCAACTTCAACAACCCTGACAGCGCGGCCGCTTCGCCGCTGGCAACAGCCATGTTCGCCATTCAGGGTGTGACCGGTGTGTTCGTTGGTTATGACTTTGTCACCATCACCAAGGCGACCGAAGACGAGTGGGACCGGCTTAAGCCCAACGTGCTCGCAGGCTTGATGCAGTTTTTCGCGTCTGGTGCGCCGGTGCTGATCGTTTCGGACCAGCCTGCTGCGACCACAATGGATGAAGACGACGCTGACGCCGATATCATTGAACAGATTAAAACACTGCTCGATGAAAAAGTACGACCAGCTGTTGCCGGTGACGGCGGCGACATCATCTATCATGGCTTCAAAGAGGGCGTGGTTTACCTGCAAATGCAAGGCGCTTGCGCTGGCTGCCCTAGTTCAACCATTACCCTCAAGCACGGTATTGAAAACCTGCTAAAATATTACGTGCCTGAAGTTGTTGACGTTCGCGCTGTCGAATAACGGCGAGGTTGCTGCCGTGCTTCAGTCCAGCTTGCCGCCGGGCACGTAGAAAAACCTACCCAGCCAATACCAGCGCCCGCCGCCTGCGGGCATGGTGCAGTTGATCCGGTTTCGCCCGCTAGGGAACGGTTCATCGAAGCGCACCTCCATACGGTTGCCGTTTAAGCGCACCAATTCTGCGGCGCGGCCCAGGTGGCTTGGATAACATGCCATGGCAGATAGGCCGCCGACGGTGCTGTCGACGGTAAAACCAAACACTGGCGGATTGCGCCCTTCCAAGATAACCGGATCAATCGGAGCCACATCCTCAACGGGCAGTGCCATAGTTCCTGCGATTAGTCGAAAACGGTCCATACCGCCAAAGCGCTCGTTAATCGGAAAGCGCGGCAAGGCAAAAGGGTCGCTCCAATGAGCAACCGGGCCCGAATACTGACTGAATGCAGCCTCAAAACCAAGCGCGGTTATCTGGCTTTCTAGGTCCGGGTCATATTCGCCGTAGGGGTATGCGAACACGGTCGGTACAGCTCCAAGTTCCGTCTCAAACCGCTCCGTTGCCCGGGCAATATCGGCCATAGACGTTTCGCCGCCCTCATAGATCATATGCAGGTGCGACGCTGTGTGATGTCCGATCTCGACACCCTCAGCCTGCAACTGGCGAATATCGTCCCACGACATATAGTTGGGGTTACCTTCGTCGACAGGGTCTGTTGAAACAAACAGCGTCATCGGCAGGCCAGCCGCCTTTAGCCTTGGCCAACCTTCGGTGAAAACCGATTTGTAGGCGTCGTCCACGGTGATAGCGACTGTCTTTTCAGTGAAGGGTTCCTTCGCTTTTTGTCGCCGCACCACTTCCGATAGAGCCACCACGGTATAGCCGCCGCTCAACAGTTCCGCGATATGGGCGTCAAATTGTTCAAGCTTGATGTTGGTGCTGGGTAAGCCATCTTCGCCGAAACGGTGATACAATAATACCACCGCCGATTTGTCTTCGGCGTGTGCGCTTTCAGCAATCGGCAGAAGCACAAGCAGTGACAGTAGGGCATTGATCAGTGTGCGGTACATGCCGTATTTCTCCCCAACAGATTTTTGGCTTAAACCGTTTATGCGCCCGGCGCGTCGCGAGCTATTAACTTGCCTTGTTTGCGGCGAGGTGGCAAGACGAACTCAATTTTCTGAACCTGTGTCGAGTATTTGAACTATCGTCAGCAACCAATAAACCAGTTTACCTTAAAGGAGCGTTACGATGGCTGATTTTCCTTTTACCGAGCCGCTTTCCAGCGCTGTGGCCGACCAGCTTTTTCTCGAAGCCCGCACTATTAACGTTTGGCGCGATAAACCCGTCAGCGACGAGCAACTTCACCGACTGTATGACCTAACAAAAATGGGTGCAACCAGTGCCAACTGTAGCCCGGCACGCTTTCATTTCGTTAAATCTGACGCCGCCAAAGCCCGGCTAAAGCCATTGTTGATGGCAGGGAATGACGCCAAAATGATGCAGGCCCCTGTGACTGTTATAATCGCCAATGATTTGGGTTTTGCGGAATATCTTCCCCAACTGTTTCCGCATGACCTTAGTGCCAAAAACTGGTTTGCCGACCCGGATGTCGCTGCAACAACGGCGATGCGTAACGGAACCTTGCAAGGCGCTTATCTGATGATTGCTGCCCGGTCGCTTGGTCTGCACTGCGGCCCCATGTCTGGTTTTGACAACGCTGCAGTTGACCGCGAATTTTTTGCGGGAACTCAGTTGCAATCCAACTTTATTTGTTCGCTTGGTTACGGCAGCACCGACCAGATTTTTGATCGTAGTCCGCGGCTGGACTTCGCTGACGCCGCAGCGATATTATAGTGAAACTACACTGGGAAACTGAGCCATGACACTTCTTGCCATCGATACGAGCGAAAGTGCCTGCAGCGTCGCGTTGTTGGATGGTGGCACTGTCATCGATAGCAAAAGCGAAATCATCGGCCGCGGCCATGCGGAGCGGCTACTGCCGCTAATCGAAGAACGGTTGCTGGCAGCCGAGCTAACTTACGGTGACCTCACGCGTATTGCGGTGACAACCGGCCCAGGCACGTTCACCGGGCTGCGCATTGGTCTTGCTGTAGCGCGCGGGTTGGCGCTTCAGGGAAATCTGCCATGCGTTGGACTGACGGGCTTGCAGGTGCATGCAGCGTTTGCAGCGCATAAATTGGGCTGCGACACGGTTTATGCGGTCATTGCTGGCCGGGGCGGCCAGGTTTTCATGCAAAAATTTAACGGAACTGAACGATTGCCAGCTGCACGAAGTGCGGCTGAGAACCTTGATATTGAAGATGCCATAGCGCGAATCAAAACCGAGCCTGGCGTGATGGTTGGCACGGCGTCTGAGGCTACCAATAAGTTCAAGGAAAGCGGGCTTTCCACGATGCTGTTGGACGCCATTGATATTGTCACATTGGGCCTTTTGGCGCGTGACCTGGACCCTGCCGCTTATCCGCCTGAGCCAACCTATTTTCGCGCAGCGGACGCCAAAAAAGCCATCCCAATTATTCCGGTGGCACCCCTTTGACAGATCTGCCAAAGCAACGAAAATTGCCATTGGCGCACCACAGCGCGGCGCTCCGGACGTCGGTCTATTCGGGTAAGCTGCCGCCTGAAGTGGTTGGCTGCGTGTCCCGCATTCACAATGCAGCATTCAGCCAGCTGGGCCAATCGGGCTGGAGCGAACAGTCGGTTGACAGTCTGGCTGTGACAGACGGCGCAGTTCTGATTGCGACCTTTGCGGATAAACAAATGGCGGGCTTTATCCTGACCAGACATGCCGCAGATGAAGCCGAGCTGTTAACTATTGCCGTTGATCCCGATTTTCAGCGCGCTGGTGCGGCTTCATTGTTGGTCAATTCAGCCAAATTGGAGTTGGAAAAGCACGCGGTAAAATCGCTTTTCCTTGAGGTTCGCCGCGACAATGCGGCTGCAGTCGCCTGTTACAAAAAGCTTGGTTTCGAAAAAATTTCTGTGCGGAAAAATTATTATACCGATGATAGTGGCACTAAAATTGACGCCGATATTTTCAGATTGTTGCTTTGACGCGGTTTACCCGCCTATGCGCACTGTCATTAGCTTGAGCCCGCTGTTGCCATCATCATTCTTGCCGTATGGTTCATCGCTAACTACACTGTGGCCAACTCCAGCTGTTGATCGGGCCAACGGTTCGTTTGCAGCGCTGTCTTCATAGAGAACGCGCATCTGCGCTCCGCTGGGCATTTGGTCGGCCAACAGCCGCAATTTCACGAACGCCATCGGACAAACAATGCCGCGAAGATCAAGGTCAATTTTTTGATTGGTGTTATGCATGGTCAGAAATATTAAAAGCAAAAGGACAGCAACTGCAAGGCCCTAAACTGAACCGGAAATACCCCGGCGTTTCCTTGCTCTTGCCTATCTTATATGGCATTGTCCGACCAACTACTTTATGCACCAACCCAAACCGGTTGATCTAATCAGGGAGCGCAGGCGGGATATGCCTAACCAACAGCTAGACATTGAAGAATTGTGCCTGGAAAAAGGGATGCGCATGACTGATCAGCGCCGGGTTATTGCCCGTGTGCTGACTGATGCAACTGATCACCCCGATGTTGAAGAGGTGTACCGCAGGTCAACTGCGGTGGATAGTGGCATCAGCATCGCGACGGTCTACCGGACTGTGCGTTTGTTTGAAGAAGCCGGAATTCTGGAACGACATGACTTTCGCGACGGACGGTCGCGCTATGAGCCTGCAAGCGACGATCATCATGACCATTTGATCAACTTGGAAACTGGCGAAGTGCATGAGTTTCACAATGAAGAAATTGAAAAGCTTCAGGAAGAGATAGCAAGGCGTCTCGGTTTTCGTCTTGTCGATCACCGCATGGAACTATACGGCGTGCCGCTTGACAAAAAAAAGTAACATCAGCGCTGCTGCCCAATCTGGATTGGACGAATCTGAAGTGCAAGTTGCGGCCGAAACCGTTGAATATGGGGGCCTTCGGGCAAACCTGAACCGGGAAGGCTGGTCGTTGATGGGGCTTGGCCGTATCACAGCGATGGTTCTGGCCTCGGTTCCGCTTATCTCAATTCAGTATCTGATGGTGCGGGCCTCAAGGCGCCATTGGTGGCATTTTGCCGGGCTGTGGCACCGAACTATGGCGCGCATCGTGGGTATGGATGTGCGGATATCGGGCGTTGCCCGCAACGAAGGGGCGACGCTGTTCGCGGCCAATCATATCTCCTGGATCGATATATTGGTTCTGGGCGGCAACATTCCCAACGCCAGTTTCATTGCCAAGTCAGAAGTGGCGGGCTGGGGTTTGCTCGGTAATCTGTGCGCGCTGCATAAAACAGAGTTTGTTAATCGGTCACGCCGAACCGACAGCGCCCGCCAACGTGACGCGCTTGCCGAACGGGTGCAAGAGGGCCACAGCCTGATATTATTTCCTGAAGGCACTAACACCAGCGGCGTTCGGCTGGCGCCGTTCAAGCCGGCACTATTTTCGGTGGCCGAACGCGCCGGAGCGACCAGTGAGCAGCCGCTACATGTTCAACCCATCACTCTTGCCTATACCGAAGTAAACGGCATGCCCTTGGTGCGCAGTCAAAAACCGTGGGTGGCGTGGTTGGGTGATGTTGAATTGTTTGCTCATCTGCGGCAATTGCTTGCCCGGGCCAAAATAGTGGTTACCGTTGAATTTCATGAGCCGATCACGTTGCAAGAGGCGGGTTGCCGCAAAAATTTGTCTCGTTACTGCGAGGCGAAAATTGGTGAAGGCCTGGAGCGCGCACACCGTGCTGAAATGCGATTGGGCCCCGCGCGCAGCCTGTCGAAAGACACCGTTTCCCAGCATGCTTGACTCCTACATGTTTGATGCTAGTCTCCGGCACCTTTTTTGACACTGTTTTTGACGCCTTTTTGGCTGTGGCCAAGGCATACAATCAACGGTGATCAGCACAGATGCGGCGGCCAAGTCAACAAGTATCGATACAGGAGCGGACCTTGAGTAAAAAAGTCTTCATCAAAACCTACGGGTGCCAGATGAATGTGTATGATAGCAAACGCATGGCAGACGTGTTGAAGCCACAAGGCTACGTGGTTTCTGAAAGCTCCGATGATGCTGACCTGGTGATTTTAAACACCTGTCACATTCGCGAAAAAGCCGCCGAAAAAGTCTATTCTGAAATTGGCCGTCTGAAGCTTGCCAAGCAAGCCAAGGCCGCTGAAGGCAAGGATATGTATATCGCTATCGCCGGTTGCGTGGCCCAAGCTGAAGGCCCTGAGATGATGCGCCGCGCGCCTGCCATTGATATGGTTTTGGGCCCGCAGACCTACCACCGGTTGCCTGAAATGCTGAAGTCAGCTGAAGAACAGCGCAGCGGTGGCCGCATGAGTGCCCGCGTATTGGATACGGAATTTCCGGTAGACACCAAGTTTGATCATCTGCCCGAAGAAAGTGATTACACCGGCCCTGCGGCGTTTCTGACCATTCAGGAAGGCTGCGATAAATTCTGCACCTTCTGCGTGGTGCCCTATACGCGCGGCGCTGAATATAGCCGCCCGGTTGCTGATATTGTTGCCGAGGCAAAGCGCCTGGTTACCTCCGGTGTGGTTGAAATCACGCTTTTGGGACAAAATGTAAACGCTTATCACGGCGATACAGCGTCCGGTGAAACCGCAAGTCTGGGCGCGTTGATCCGCGAACTGGATGAAATTGATGGGCTAGGGCGCATTCGTTATACCACCTCACACCCACGCGATATGGACGACGAACTGATAGAAGCCCACCGTGACGTGAAAGCGTGTATGCCGTATCTGCATCTGCCTGTGCAAAGTGGGTCCAATTCAATTCTTGATGCCATGAACCGCAAGCATACCCGCGAACATTATTTTGATATTATCGATCGGTTGCGTGCCGCCAAGCCTGATCTGGCCCTGTCGTCGGACTTTATCGTGGGTTTCCCCGGTGAAACTGATCAGGATTTCGAAGACACGATGGACCTGATACGCCGAGTTAAATATGCCTCGGCCTACAGCTTTAAATATAGCCCGCGCCCAGGTACACCTGCGTCGATTATGGAAACCCAGGTGCCAGAAGACGTTAAATCAAAGCGTCTCGCGGCCCTTCAGGCGTTGGTTAACGAGCACCAGCTCGAATTTAACACCAATTCCATCGGTAAAGAGATGGATATTCTGTTAGAGCGCCCCGGTAAATACGCAGGCCAGCTTCTTGGCCGCAGCCCGTATTTGCAGGCGGTCCATGTAGATGTGTCAAATGTGCAAAACGCGCTTGCCGAGGACGCGGATAATCCATACAGTGAATTTATGGGTAAATTGGTGCGGGTTCGGATATCTGAAGCAGGACCAAATAGCCTGAAGGGTGAACTGGTTAGCGCCCTGCATTGATTGCCGGGCGCGGACCCATTAAGGAGCCGCAAGCAAATTTCTATGTATGCCAAAGTCAGCTCTCGGAGCGACAAGTCCGCTACTGGAACCGGTGCCAAACAAAGCACCCAGCATTCCGCCCATCAACGATCTGAAATTCGTAAAAAACTGTTCGAGTTTGAAGATAATCGCCTTGCGGCGGTTGTTTATGGTCAGCATGACCGTAATCTGGCGCGTATCGAGCAGCTATTAGGGGTCGTTCTCATCAATCGCGGCAACCGGGTTGCTATTGAAGGCTCGGCAGAGCGTACAGAAATCGCATATCAGGTACTTACCGATCTCAATGCGATGGCAGGCGAAGGCCGAGAGATTGACACCGGCGAAGTAGACGGTGCTGTTCGTATGGCCGAGGGTGCACCTGCAGCCAATGATGGCTTGCAATCTTCCAGCAATGGGGGCTCGCTGCATACAGCCTCTGCGCCCCGTGCGGCACCGCGCGGTAGCGACTTGAAAATAACCACCCGCAACCGGGTCATCATGCCGCGCTCGAAGGGGCAGGCTGACTATGTTTCAAAGCTGGCAACAGCTGACATGGTGTTCGGCGTTGGCCCTGCCGGCACCGGAAAAACATATCTGGCGGTTGCTATGGCGGTAGCGCGGATGCTTGCTGGCGAAATCGACCGAATCATCCTGTCGCGCCCGGCGGTTGAAGCAGGCGAAAGCCTTGGCTTTTTGCCCGGTGACCTGAAAGACAAGGTCGACCCTTATCTGCGGCCATTGTATGATGCACTGTATGACATGATGCCTGCGGAGCAGGTTGAGAAACGTATCGCCAGCAACCAGATTGAGATTGCGCCGCTTGCCTATATGCGCGGGCGCACGCTGGCCAATGCTTTTGTTATTCTTGACGAAGCGCAGAACACAACACCGATGCAAATGAAAATGTTTCTGACCCGGTTCGGCGAAAATAGCCGTATGGCCATTTGCGGTGATCCCAGTCAGGTTGATTTGCCGTCACATATCACGTCTGGCTTGAAACATTGCCTGAACAAACTCAGGGATATCGAAGGTGTTGCTGTCACTCGGTTTGACGCCAGTGATGTGGTGCGCCATCCACTTGTTGGCCGAATTGTTGAAGCTTACGGCGATGATGACGGACGGTAAACAGGTGCCAGTCGTTTTTTCTGGTCTGGAAGTTGATATTGATGTCGTGAATATGTCGCTGGGAGACCGCGCGCTTTTAGGTCCGGTGATTTCCAGAATCGTGTGTGCAGTTTTAAGTCAACAAACAGTGCCGGTGGATGCTGTGTTGGAGGTATTTGTTCGGGTCATCGGCAACAGCGACAGTCAACAGCTTAATGGTCAGTTCAGAGGAAAAAATAACCCAACAAACGTATTGTCATTTCCCGGGGTTGATTCAGGTGATCTAACAGCTGCACTGGCAGCTTCTGCGTGCGGTGGTCCGCCGGTTATGCTGGGCGATATTGTTGTTGCTGCCCCTGTTGTTGCACAGGAAGCAGCCGAGCAAGGCAAGCCGGTGATGGATCATTTTTGCCATTTGATTGCCCACGGCCTTTTGCATTTGCTTGGGTATGACCATATAGAGGACACACAAGCAGAAAAAATGGAAGTGATTGAGATAGTGATTTTATCAGACCTGGGTATTCCAAATCCCTATTTGCCGAAGATTCAACATGAGCGCCAGCATGGCCGATAAGCCTGAGGAAACAAATACGTCGGTTGCAGACGCTGCTCCGCGGGCTTCCGGAGGCTTTCTGCGGGCAGTGCGGGCATTTTTCGGCGCAAAAACCAATGATATTTCGCTCAGGGAAAGCCTGGAAGAAGCCATTGAGGAACACGCGGAGGGCACCAATGCGGTTAGCCTGGGTGACCGGGAGCGCGAGATGTTGTTCAATGTGCTTGAGTACGGCGAACTGCGGATCGATGACGTGATGGTGCCGCGGGGCGACATTGTTGCGGTTCCAAGCAACATTTCTTTTCCCGATTTGGTGAAAATATTTGCCGAAGCCGCCCATTCGCGTATGCCTGTTTTCGGTGATACATTGGACGATGTTGTGGGCATGGTGCATGTGAAAGACACGCTTAAGCTTATTGCTGACGGCGGCACTACTTCCGATTTCAAAATTGCGTCCATTCAACGGCCGGTGCTTTATGCGCCAGCGTCCATGCGCGTCATTGACCTGCTTGCCAAAATGCGTGCGTCGCGCACCCACATGGCCGTCGTGGTTGATGAATACGGCGGCACCGATGGTTTGGTGACCGTTGAAGATATGGTCGAAGAAATTGTTGGTGAAATTGAGGACGAACATGATGCGGTGGAAGAACCTGATCTGGTACCGCTGGGCAGCGGTGGATATGACGCCGATGCACGCTTGGGCATTGATGAACTGGAAGAAGCCCTCGGCATTGATTTAACCTTGGATGAGCGTTCCGAAGATGTGGATACGCTGGGTGGGTTGGTTTTTCTGCTGGTAGATCATGTTCCCGATATCGGCGAGGTAATTGCTCACGTGTCGGGCTATAAGTTTGAGGTTCTTGATGCCGACCCGCGGCGGATTAGAAAAATTCGCATTCACCCGCCCGCCAAGTCCAAGCCGACACCGGTCAAGAAAGCCAGCCAAAAACCAACCGAAATGGCGGCTACAAACGAAGATGGTAAACCGGAACATAGCGAGGCGTCGTGACCCAGGCTGACACCAGTATCCTGACCGGCGATGAAGCATCGCCGATAACAAAACCTACGGCGGTTCGCCCGGTGGCCGCGCTTGTTAATTGGATGAATGCCAAGCCAACGTGGCGCTTTCCGTTGATAGCCTTTCTGGCAGGCGCGCTATTGACCACCAGTTTTGCGCCGCTCAGTTTTTTCCCCGGTGCTGCAGTCGCCTTTCCCCTGATGATACTGCTGATTGACTGCGCCAAGTCCAGACAGCAGGCGTTTTCCTTTGGCTGGTGGGCCGGTTTTGGCCTCTTTTCCATTGGCCTGACCTGGGTTGGCCATTCTTTCAGCCAGCAGGACAATGTGCCTGCCATTCTGGCGCCTTTTGCTATCTTTGCCCTCGCGGGGTTGATGGCGCTTTATATCGCAGCGACCTTCTGGGCCAGTTGGCGGTTGTGGGTAACCGGGCCGCTTCGTGTGGTTTTGTTTGCGGTCATCTGGATGCTTTTTGAATTTGCCCGGGGCTATTTGTTTACCGGGTTTCCCTGGCATCTGGCGGGCTCCATGTGGGCAGACTGGTTGCCTGCAGCCCAGCTTGCATCTGTGCTCAGCATATACGGCCTTTCTGCGCTCACCGTGCTGGTTTTTTCTGCGCTATCAGTGCTTCTTTATAGACATCAGGCCAAGGCGGTGTACGCCGGATTGGTGGCCTTATTGCTTGTCTTTGCAGGTGGTGCTTTGTGGGGCCAAATGAGGCTTGCCGACAATGAAACACAATATGATCTCGCCGTTAGTTTAAGGCTGGTTCAGGCCAATGTGAAGCAACGGGATAAATGGCGGCCTCAATTAATAGATGACCATTTTGACAAGCACATGGGCCTGTCGCGCGGCGATAACCAGCGAGGGCGCGCGGAAGGTGTAAAACTCTTGATCTGGCCGGAAACTGCGGTGCAGAGAGAAAACTTTGACCGCGAAGCGTCGCTGCTTCGCTGGCGCATGTCTCGTATGCTTGAGTTTGGCTCCTACGCCATCACTGGCGCGCCCAGATTTGCACAGACAACCGAAGGCTCCAATTATTACAACAGCATGTTTGCCTTCAATTCCCGCGGCAAGCTGTTTGCGCGCTACGACAAAAAACATTTGGTGCCCTTCGGCGAATATTTACCGTTTCAGGGTGTGTTGAAGGCGCTTGGCCTGGAGCAGCTCACCGGCGGTGTCGCTTTCGCGGCTGGCACATCGGCGAAAACAATTCGCCTGCCCGGCATACCGCCGTTTTCACCGCTTATTTGCTATGAAGTTATTTTCCCCGGCCAGGTCGTGCTGGAAAGCGACCGCCCGAAATGGCTGTTGAATATTACCAATGACGGATGGTTCGGTCTGACAAACGGCCCGCACCAACATCTTGGCCTTGCCCGGTTCCGTGCAATCGAGGAGGGGTTGCCGTTGGTGCGGTCTGCCAGTACCGGAGTTAGCGCTGTTATCGACAGTTACGGTCGCACGGTGGCAAGCCTGGATGTTGATCAAACCGGTGTTTTGGATAGCCCACTGCCATTGTCATTGGACGCGCCTGCTTATACGACAGGGTTCAAAATGATGGTGACTTTGGTGCTATTGTTGGCCGCCGTTACCGGGTTTTTGGTCGGTGCTGTTCGCAGGGCGCGCAAGGCGGTTGCGGCCAGCGGGTAATAAAAACTCTTTTCCGATCGCCGCCGGTGCGATATAGCCGCGTAATGACAGATAGCCCCGAAAATAGTCCTGAAGATAACCATCAAGACAAAGCTGACTTTCAGCCGCCTGAGTTGCGATTTTTTGGTCGCCGCAAGGGGCCGTCGCTGTCCGACCGCAAGCAAAGCCTAATCGACGATTTGCTGCCAACAATTTCAGTGCCGGTTGACGCTGCAAGCAACGTCGATGAAAGTCCTTTGGACCTCAAGGCTTTATTTAAAGGCAAGGCCCGCAAATACTGGCTGGAAATAGGTTTTGGCAAAGGCGAGCATCTGGCGTGGCAGGCACAGGAAAACCCAGATGTTGGGCTGATCGGCTGCGAACCCTATTTGAACGGTGTCGCTGGCCTGCTGACCTATATAACCGAGGAAGGCATCGACAATATCCGCATCTACGGCGACGACGCACGGCATGTGCTGAAAAGCCTGCCGGATGCATCGCTGGAGCGAGTGTTTCTGATCCACCCTGACCCGTGGCCCAAGCGGCGGCATGCCCGACGCCGATTTGTTAACCCGCCTAATCTGGATCAAATCGCCCGGGTACTGGCAGACGACGGCGAGTTTCGTGTGGGCACCGATCATCCAATTTACCGGGAATGGACCGCTTTGCAAATGTCACTGCGCGAGGACTTTGTATGGTTGGCCGAAACCCCGACCGATTGGCAAACCCGACCCGACGATTGGCCAGAGACCCGCTATGAAGCCAAAGCCCTTGAAGGCAAAGCAACTTACTTCGTCTACCGGCGTACTGCGCGGCATGAAACCTGACCATTGTTTATGCTCAACCTGACAGAGAGTTTACCTAGTATTTTGGTGGTTTTGTTCGAAGCGAACAAGTGAAATAACAAGGGAATTAAAGTGCCTGAAGCAAGCATGGATTTACGAAAGAAATACTCTGAGTTTTTGAGTACCTTGAACTTGAAAAGGTAGAAATAACTTATTCCGAAATAATGAGAGAATTCAAAATCATGTGCACAGATGGCCAGTCAGGTATTGTGCTTAACCATTGCCCTTGGTCCGGCAAACAATTCCCTTCCTCTCTTAGGGACACCTATTTTGACATCCTCGAAGCGATGGGTTTGGATCCATGGGAAGAAGAAATTCCGGAAGAGTTTGAATCAGACGCATGGTGGAAGGCTCGTGGGCTATAGCGAGTTTCGGAGAATACCGAGCATTGTATTTATACTTGTACGTTCTTGTGTCCGGGAATATTTAAAATGCCAGCGCCTGCAAACTGTTCCCCCTGGCGCTAGGTACTCTTGGTTATTTTGAACTTGCAGCTGCAATCTGCGGCTTTTGCGCCGTATGAGTATAAATCGCTTCGCCCGAGTCGTTTTCGGCGTGGTGGAATGCCCGCCGATTGCCTATCGTCAAAGGCGCAGAAAAACTTGTTTTTTAGCTCTTGCCCCCAGCTTTGCTTGGATGTATATAGAGGCCACTTCTCCTAAATTGATGGTACAGTTTAGGGTGGGCGCAAGCCCGCTCGGCCATACCTCATACGCGGTGTGTTGCCATTTTATTGTCTAAGTGAACTGCTAGTAAGATGGTTTCAGGAAGCGGAGAAGCCGGAAAAGACCGGACAGGACCAGAGAGGAAACGGAAGCGTGACAGAAGCATCGGT
>JAJFIU010000058.1 GCA_021774695.1 Alphaproteobacteria bacterium
AAAAAGCTGAAAGAACAAGAAGAAAAAACGGCTACAGCCAAAAAGGAAGCCGAAGCTAAAAAGGACGTCAAAAAGTAACAGGTAGTGCCCAGCAATAGGGCGAGCAAGATTGACGAATTCAGGCGGTGCCTTTCTCCATGGTGCCGCCCTTGTTTTGAGTATAAATGCCCCCTTTTTGCAGACGAGTAGACCCAGCAATTCACAAAGCTGTAATCTGACCTTGTTATTCAAGCCCAATTGAGGCATTCTTGTCGTAATAATAATGTGTAAAACACTGTAAATGACACGATAGATGGCACTGGGGTTAAAATGCGGCCTTTCACGATAAAGCCAGGGAAACTTGAAGTTGCTGCAGCGCTTACGCCGCTTGCGATGTTTGTTGTTGCCTTTACCCTGCCTGCTCAAAGTGACAATTCCAATAAAACGCCGCCAATGACCTTTGATAGTGTTGGTTCAATGTTGCAGGACATGGACCGCGAGCAATCGCTGGTTACGCTGGAGCGTCATGCTAACTTGCCGACTGTTGGTCAGGCGGATGGGCATGCTTGTCCTACCGAAGACGTTAATAACCGTATGGATGAAGTCTACAGCCGTCTTCAAACCAGGGTTGAACAGTTTGATTTTGCTGAAATTGCCAAATTTGAGGCCAAAATTATCATACAGCGTGCCCGTGACCTTGAAGTGATGCGCGAGCAGCAGGCTAGCCTGATAAGCGATGCAAAGGCATCCGCAGCATCTGCGTCAGCTGGTATCCACGCAGCAATCGCTGCGATGGAAGAGCAACGCCGTCATGCCGCAAGCAGGGACGACGAAATGGTAGCGGCCGCGGTTGAAGCAGCGCTTCGAGCTGCAGAGGCAGCGCTCGTCAACCGACCCTGACAACATACATGAGTGAAAACGGTACGGCGGGATTGTTCCCGCCTTTTTTATGACTTTTTCACAATGAAATGCAAATACAGAAGCGGCGAAATAGACCGGATGGTAATATTATTACAATTGGAGCCACGATTTTGGTGTCACCAATGCCGCTGAAGGCATTTTTTGTAAGAATTATGGCTGATAGTCGCTGAACGGCCTTGACGTTGACCTCCAGATAGCTTTGAAACACTGTAAGACTATTCCCGGACAGCCTGTTGGCTGTTTCTCAGGCTAAGATAATTTTATTCTAGGTACCATCATATAGGTTTTCCCATGTCACAAAATGACTTTTACCGTATCCGAAGATTGCCGCCTTACTTGTTTGCTGAAGTGAACGAGATGAAGGCAGCAGCGCGGGCACGCGGTGAAGACATCATTGATTTTGGTATGGGCAACCCCGACCTGCCAACGCCGCAGCATATCGTTGATAAACTGAAGGAAACCGCTGATAACAAGCGTGCGCACGGCTATTCCACCTCGCGCGGTATTCCGGGGCTCCGGAAAGCACTGGCGGCCTACTATGACCGCCGTTTCGGCGTTACCATTGACCCGGAAACCGAGGCTGTTGTTACGCTGGGTTCCAAGGAAGGGCTCGCCAATCTGGCGCAGGCGATAACCGCGCCCGGTGATGTTATTCTGGTGCCTAACCCCAGTTTCCCAATCCACCCCTACGGCTTTATGATCGCTGGCGCCTCGGTGCGCCATATGCCGATGGGCCCCGATCATGATTTCATGACCGAACTATCGCGTGCGGTGCAACATAGCGTGCCCAGCCCTAGTGCTGTTATTCTCTGTTACCCGGGCAATCCAACCGCAGAGGTTGTTGATCTGGAGTTTTACCGCGAAGTCGTTGATTTTTGCCGGAAAAAAGGCATCTGGATCCTGTCTGATATTGCCTACGCCGAGATATATTTTGATGACAATCCGCCGCCGTCCATATTGCAGGTACCGGGTGCGCGTGATATCGCGATTGAGTTCACCTCCATGTCGAAAACATACTCTATGGCCGGTTGGCGCGTTGGATTCGGCGTTGGTAACAAAGATTTGGTGGGCGCGCTAACGCGGGTGAAAAGTTATCTGGATTACGGTGCCTTCACGCCGATACAAGTGGCTGCAACTGCGGCCTTCAACGGCCCGCAAGACTGTATTGACCTGCACCGCCAAACTTATAAAAAACGCCGCGACGTGTTGATTGAGGGCCTGAAAACCGCTGGTTGGGATGTGCCCAGCCCGAAAGCCTCCATGTTTGCCTGGGCGCCGCTACCAGAAGCGTTCCAGGAAGTGGGCTCGATGGCCTTCACTAAAATGCTATTGCAGCACGCCAAAGTGGCCGTGGCCCCCGGTGTGGGCTTTGGGGAATACGGCGAAGGCTATGTGCGCATTGGCTTAGTTGAAAACGAACACCGCATCAGACAAGCGGTTCGCAATATCAAGAAGTTTATGGGCAACGCAGACAAGCACCTTGCGGCTTGGCGGGCGGAAAACCCTGCTGAGTAAGTATTAATCAAGAAAGAACCAGTGAATGAGTGAAGATAAACGCAGTCCTTTGCGGCTCGGCGTGGCCGGGATCGGCACCGTGGGTGTGGGCGTGGTTGATATCGTTGAACGTAGCCGTGCGATGCTTTCAGCACGGGCAGGGCGTGATGTGGTGATCAGCGCCGTGTCAGCACGCGACCAAGGCAGGGACCGCGGTATTGATCTTTCGGCCTATGGCTGGCACGACAATGCGGTCGGCCTTGCGGCGGACGACAGCGTTGATGTGGTAGTTGAATTGATGGGCGGCAGCGACGGGCCTGCTTACGCGCTTGCCAAAGCATGTTTGGAGGCAGGAAAGCCGTTCGTAACGGCCAATAAGGCACTTATTGCCACCCACGGCAAAGAGCTTGCAGGACTTGCAGAAGCGAGCAATACGGCCCTTCGGTTTGAAGCGGCGGTCGCTGGTGGTATACCTGTAGTTAAGGCATTAATGGAAGGCCTAACAGCGAATAAAATCAATGAACTATACGGCATTCTTAATGGAACTTGTAACTATATTTTGACCCGTATGGAGCGCGAAAAGCTCGCTTTTGACCATGTGCTCGCCGAGGCGCAGAAAATTGGCTATGCCGAGGCCGACCCAACCTTCGACATCGACGGCATTGATACCGCTCACAAAACCGCTATTCTGGCGGCAATTGCCTTTGGCATTGCGCCTGACCTGGACAATTTGCCCACCGAGGGCATTCGCAACATCGCGCCGGTTGATATCGATTATGCGCGCGAACTTGGTTACCGAATCAAGTTGCTTGGCGTCGCGCGGCAAACCGACGAGGGCGTTGAGGTTAGGGTACACCCGGCAATGGTGCCACTTTCGTCGCCGCTTGCCAGCGTGATGGACGCGACCAACGCCGTCCTGATTACCGGGGACCAAGTGGGCCAAACCAGCTATGAAGGGCCGGGTGCCGGGCAGGGACCAACGGCGTCGTCGGTGATCGCTGACGTGGTTGATATTGCGCGCGGCATTTGTTATCCGCCGCTGGGTGTTCCAGTTAGCGAATTGAAATCATTGCCGTATTTGGGTTCAAACAGCCATATAGGTACCTATTATATCCGCTTGCGGGTCACCGATGTGCCCGGCGTTATGGCAGAAATCACCAAATCATTGGCTAACGAGGCCGTGTCGATTGAAAGTATGCTACAACGGGGCCATGCGGACGAAGGCAGCGTCTATATTGTGCTGACCACTCACGAAACCACAGAACAGTCCGCAATTGCTGCACTCAGTCATTTCAACGCACTGGAATGTGTGTTAGAGAGCCCGGCAATGTTGAGAATTGAGACGGCATAAACAGGGGAATGTCCATGTCATCTAGCGCGCTTAACCGAACGCTTGTTTTAGAAGTTGTACGAGTAACCGAAGCCGGTGCCATCGCCGCCAGCGAACTGAATGGTCGCGGCGACGAAAAAGCAGCTGATGCTGCCGCTGTTGAAGCCATGCGAACAGCTTTTAACAGCCTGCAAATTGATGGTCGCGTCGTTATCGGCGAAGGCGAACGCGACGAAGCGCCCATGCTGTATATCGGCGAGGAAGTCGGCGCAGGCGGTGTGGCGGTTGACATAGCACTTGACCCGTTAGAGGGAACAACAATTTGCGCCAAGGCTATGCCAAACGCGCTGGCGGTTGTTGCCATATCGGAGCGCGGCGGCTTGTTGAACGCGCCGGATGTTTATATGGATAAAATTGCCGTCGGCGGCGGTTTGCCTGACGGTGTGATTGACTTGGACAAATCTGCCACTGAGAATGTTCAGGCTGTTGCCGCGGCCAAGGGCAAAAAAGTTGGCGCCATGATGGTCTGTGTTCTGGACCGGCCACGCCACGCCAAACTCATCAAGGAACTGCGCGGCCTGGGCTGCGGTGTTGCTCTCATCGGCGACGGCGATGTTGCCGGCGTGATCGCAACAACAGACGCCAAAACCGGTATCGATATATATATTGGTTCGGGCGGCGCGCCTGAGGGTGTGCTTGCAGCAGCGGCACTGCGCTGTATTGGCGGCCAGATGCAAGGGCGGCTGTTGTTCCGCAACGACGATGAGCGGGCGCGGGCCTATAAGTGGGGCATCGAAGACCTGGACCGTAAATACTCTATGATGGAAATGGCGTCTGGTGACGTTATTTTTGCAGCGACCGGCGTTACCGACGGCTCTATGCTGAAGGGTGTGCACCGTACGCCTGAGGGCATCACGACCGACACGGTAACCATGCGCTCGCATACAAAAACCATTCGCCGGGTAGAAACACTGCACGGATACGATAAAGAGGACCTCGTTTGACGGAAATAGCCGAAAACGATCTTCCAGAAGCATTATTGGGCCCAGAAGCCTTATTAGGGGTAACAAATTCCGCGTTGGGTCAACGTTGGTTGCAGCGCCCTTTCATTGCCCGCCATGCGCAGGCCATTTCTGACCAGCTGGGTGTTTCAATCACGGTTGGACAGTTGATATCCGGACGCGGTGTGTCGGTGGATGACGCTGCGGTGTTTTTCAAACCATCCCTGCGCGATTTGATGCCTGACCCTGCGAGCATATTGGATATGAGCGCTGGCGCGCGCCGTATCATTCAGGCCATCGATGCGGGCGAGAAAATCGCTGTTTTCGGTGATTACGATGTGGACGGTGCCACCTCAAGTGCGTTGCTGACCCGCTATTTTGCCGCCCTTGGCGTGCAAATAAGGGTTTATATCCCTGACCGGATGATCGAAGGCTACGGCCCCAATGCAGCTGCGATGGATAGCTTGCGCCGCGAGGGCGTTGACTTGGTGATCACGGTTGATTGCGGAACCTTGTCGTTTGAACCACTGAAAGCCGCCAAAGACATGGGGCTGGATGTGATTGTGGTGGACCACCACAAAGCCGAGCCCACCTTGCCCGATGTTGCCGCGCTGATTAACCCAAACCGACTGGACGATGAAAGCGGGCAGGGCCAATTGGCAGCCGTTGGCGTGGCCTTCATGCTGGCAGTTGAAGTGAACAAACAATTGCGCGAAGCGGCGTGGTTTAAAACTGACCGGCCCGAGCCAGACCTGCGCCTGCTGCTGGATATTGTTGCCCTTGGCACTGTGTGCGATGTGGTACCGCTGACCGGGGTTAACCGTGCACTGGTCACACAGGGGCTTAAGGTGATGGCACAGCGCCGCAATGTGGGCATAACCGCCCTTGCGGACGTGGGGCGGGTTTCTGAGGCTCCTGGCACCTACCACGCCGGGTTTATACTGGGTCCGCGGGTAAATGCGGGTGGCCGTGTGGGCGAGGCCGGGCTTGGCGCGCGCCTTCTGGCAACCGATAACCCCATGGAAGCCCAGCAAATCGCCGAGAAGCTGGACCAATATAACAATGATCGCAGAGTGATCGAGGCCGAGGTGCTCAAAGATGCACTGGCGCAGGTTGAAACCGCCGTTGGCATCGAAGGCGCGCCCGAGACTGTGGTTATTGCCTGCGGTGAAGGCTGGCACGCTGGCGTTATAGGTATTGTTGCCAGCCGCCTGAAGGACAAATACCGCCTGCCGACGCTGGTGATTGCCTTGGAAAATGGTGAAGGCAAAGGCTCTGCCCGGTCTATAACAGGTGTGGACTTGGGCGCAGCGGTGATTGAAGCCCAGCACAAGGGCTTGCTAATCAAAGGTGGTGGCCATGCCATGGCAGCGGGACTGACCGTGGCGGCGGATAAAGTTGAGGCGTTAAGCGCGTTCCTGCGCGACCATATGCGTTCCGCAGTTGCCAAAGCCACCACTACGCAGGCGCTAAAAATTGATACGGTGATTGCACTGTCGGGCGCAACCGCCGACCTGATCGATGATATCGAGCGGGTAGGGCCGTTCGGTGCCGGTAATCCCAGCCCGCATTTTGCCATTCCGGAAGTGGATCTGATAAAGGCTGACCGGGTGGGCGAGAACCACTTGCGCTGTATCTTCAAATCAAAAGACGGCAACAGCATCAAAGCGATGGCGTTTCGCCAAGCCGACGAGCCTATGGGCATGATACTGCAAACCGGCATTGGCAGGCGCTTTCACATCGCCGGTAAGCTGAAGAAAGACACCTGGGCCGGGGGCGGCAAGGTGGAGATAACGCTGGATGATGTGGCGCTTATTGGTGCGCCTTAGCCGGGCAGATCGGCGCGCCCTTTAGGCGTGGGCGTAAACCGCATGATAAAAAAGCAAAAAGAGGTTGACCCAGCGGGGGTGGCTGGGTATCTAGGCGTCCGTTGTGCGCTAAAGTGGTCCCTTCGTCTAGTGGCCTAGGACGCTGCCCTTTCACGGCGGAAACACGGGTTCGAGTCCCGTAGGGATCACCA